>NZ_CABUIW010000021.1 GCF_902491705.1 uncultured Lactobacillus sp.
CTATTCTCCATGTTTATCTTTCTAAATAGTTCCAGTTTCCATATTCTTCTATATTTATCTACGTTTTGGCTAACAGTTAACTTCCTCCTTTATTGTCTAAAATATCTACTATATATTACCATGAAATCGACATCTAAAAAGGAATTGGTTAAAACTAGCCAATTCCTTTTTCATTAAAATTTTCCATTTTTCAAATATATCTTTTTAACGATCGTGTTAAGCAGGACGTAAATTATTTCTAGTACTAAAACCACTCCCATAAAGCTAAATGGCAAATCCATCATGCCTAAGCTTGATGCAATGCTGGAAGATGGCAAAGCTGTTCCCCAGATTGCCAAACCAAATGTAACTAAAAAGACAATCGGCGTTGCATGTTGCCCAAAGAATGGGAACCTTTCATCACGCAAAACATGAATCGCCATTTCTCTAGTCCAAAGAGATTCAATAAAGATCCCTGAGTAAAACAGTGAGATAAAGACCCAATGGTGATAATTTGGTCCTACTAGATATGGGCAAATTACGTAAAACATCAAAGCCATTGCAATAAAGTCGATAATTGCAGGAATTGGGCCAAAAGCTAAAACAAACTTAGGCCATTTTTTAATTTACCATTTCTGCGGCTTTTTGACATAGCCTCTTGAAACACTGTCAAATGGGATAACTAAGCAGCTAACGCTATAAATCAAATTAAGAATAAGTAGTTGTAGTGGCAACAATGGTAAAAATGGCAAAATCAGTGAAGCTACTAGCATGGTAATTACGCTACCTAAGTTAGTCACCAGGAAGGTCTTGATATATTTCATCGTGTTTGAAAAGACCTTTCTACCATTCATGATCATTTCTTCTAGCAACTGCAAATCTTTTTGCTTAAAAATGATATCCGCAGATTCTCTAGTAATATCAACTGAATTTTCTGATGTAATCGTTACATCTGCTACTTTCATAGCAAGTGCATCTTTGTTGCCGTCGCCCATATAGCCAACAGTGTGACCATTATTTTTCAAAGCATCAATAATTTTTGTTCTTAACTCTGGTGTTAAATGAACGAAAATATCACACTTTTCAACGATCTCAGCTAACTCTTCAGGACTAGCTTTTTCTATCTGCTCACCGCCATAAACAGTATCAACGTTTAAGCCTACTTGCAAAGCGATCGCACGTGTTACTGCTTCGTTATCGCCAGTAAAAATCTTAACGTCAATATTGTCCTGCTTAAGTTCTTGCAAAGCTTCTTTAGTACTTTCTTTTGGCGGATCAAGGTAGGCTAAATATCCTACAATGGTTAAATCATTTTCGTCCTTAGCTGAAAACTCACCAACTGGTGCTGGATTTAATCTGTAACCAACTAAGAGTACACGCAAACCATCGTCGTTTAATTCATCGATTTGATTCAAGATCTTTCTGCGCCATGCATCAGTTAATTCTTCGCTTCTACCGTTAATTTCAACCTTGCTTGAAATGTTGAGCATCCCTTCAGCTGCGCCCTTTGTCACGAGCATGTGCTGGCCGTGATGCTCATCGTTATCAACCACCACAACGCTCATTCTCTTGCGCGTATAATCAAATGGAATTTCATCGATCTTGTTATAGTCACGCTGAATTTCATTAACATCGAGTTCATCGCCGGCCGCATCGATTACCGCTTTATCAATCAAATCCTTCATTCCAGTTTGGTAGTATGCATTCAAATAGGAAAATTTCAAAATCCGCGGCGTTTCTTGCATGTCTAAATCATAGTGGCGTTCAAGCACAACCTTATTTTGCGTTAAAGTACCTGTTTTATCGATACAAAAAGTATCAATTGAGCCCAAATTTTGAATAGCATTCATTTGCTTGACTACGGCGCCTTTTTTAGACATTTCTAAGGCTCCTTTAGTCAAATTGCTGTTCACAATGATTGGCAAAACTTCTGGCGTAAGACCTACAGCTGCAGCTAAAGCGAAGATCAAGCTTTCACCCCAGTCACCTTTAGTTAAGCCATTAATAATAAACAAAATTGGGATCAAGATGGCAGCTGCTACAATCAAAATTTTGGCAAGTTGCTTCATCTCACGATCAAATAAAGTAGTCTTAACTTTCTTGCGTGAGATTTCCTGTACTTTTTTACCAAAAACAGTATTATTACCAACCGCAAAAACGATTCCGCTACCTGAACCAGAAACGATTGTCGTTCCCTCATATAAAATATTGGGATAGTTTAAATAGTCCTGCATACTCGGTTTAATGGTCACGTTAGCCATCTTTTCTACCGGCTCTGAGTCACCATCCAAGTAGCTATATGAACAAAACAAGTCTTTACTCGTTAATAATTTCATATCCGCAGGAATCATGTCCCCAGCAGATAAATTAATTACGTCTCCCACGACCACTTCGTCGGTAGGCAATTCCACATTTTTGCCATCCCGGCGAATATTAGTCGTCACGGAAACTGTGTCCATCAGCTTTTCAGTTACTTTAGCAATCCTGATCTTTTGTGCAAAATTGACCACCACAGAAATGATCAACATAATAATCATCACAATCACCGTATCATCATCACTATGATTTTGTGGCACCAAGATAGAACTGGTAAATAAGGTTAAAATAGTTAACCCAATTAGAGCAAGCGTAAATGGTGTAGCGATTGATTCCCACAGCAGTCGCCACTTAGAAGCATTAGAATTAGTTCGAATCCTATTTTCGCCATACTCTTTTCTATTTTCTTCAGCCTTTTTCGTAGAAAGTCCCTCAGCACTTGCCTGAAGTCGCGCCAACGTTTCACTACGCGATTCTCGGGCTATGCGCTGAATCCTTTGAATGTCGACATTTGATCGCTTCTTATCAGCTGCTTTTAACATTCTTTGCCCCTCTCATTCGATGACAAGCAAAACAAAAAAGCCACCTACTGTTTCTGTAGGTGACTTTTGCCAAGCAAGGCTTTGTCATACTCGTCGTTCAGTTTTAACACTACGTGACGTAAGCACATGCTAGCTATCTGGATCTCGCCTTAAGTCGACGACACCTATTTAACCCGTTGGCATCTCTGGATGTTTCTGGGCGATAGCGTGTGTTCACGTAGGAGTCTCACCTAACAGTTTTTTTGCTAATTATATCCACAAGAAAGTTTAAGGACTTACGATGAATAAGTCAAGCGACCTAATTGCGGAAAGTGTTATTATTACGGCCGAATCTCTTTAATACATAGACGATTGCGATAATTAAAAATGCTAAAGCTAAGGCAATCGGAAGTGCTATTCTATGCGGATGAGAAATTTTATTTTGTTCACTGGTCGATAAATCATATTTGTCTAGCGCATATTGATATTGTTGGTCAACTTTGGTGGCACATGCTCTAAACACAAAGCGCAGTCCCTCGTTAAATTTTGCATTATTGCGGCTGCGTAATTTATCTACTTCAGCTCTGATAATGTTAGCACGGGCATCCGCAGTGAACGCACCATGCAAATCTTTAGTAGAAAAGATTTGCACATTACGCTTCTTGCCTTTTTGCCCAACAACGATAAAGACCGACCGTTTAGAATGATTTAACGCCTTTGGAGTTAATCTATATAGCCTTTTAACTGTGATAACCGAAATCTGCGGCTGTTCTTTAGTTTGAAAATAGCGATTATTCTTTTCAGTAATTAAAGTCTTAGTCTCTTTATTCAGAATATGCGCACCATCTTCAATATTAGGTTGAACGAATCCGGTCGTCGTCAAAAAGACCAATAATAAACCGATTAAACTAACTAAACTAATTTTCGTCTTCTTCAAGTTTATGGGCCAAGCTTTCCACGTATTTTCGATCGATTTTAATTTGTTCATATGGTACCCCGCAATCATGAAGCAGCTGCATTGCTAGTGGATTATCACGATAATCAAAATAATAATTAATTTTCTTAATGCCTGCTTGAAGTAAAGCCTTGCAGCAGTTGTAACAAGGAAAGTGAGTCACATAAATTTCAGTGTTTTCAGTAGAAACACCAAACTTAGCACATTGAATAATCGCATTCATCTCTGAGTGAATCGTTCTTACGCAGTGTCCATCAACCATTTGGTGGCCAACATCATCGCAATGTGGCTGCCCTGAAACTGAACCATTATAACCTGTACCAATAATTCTATGATCTTTGACTAGTACACTGCCCACTAATGCTCTATTACAAGTAGAACGCTGAGCAATTACTAGTGCCTGCATCATAAAATACTGTTTCCATGGAATTCGATCATGCATGACTTTATCCTCACTATTTAATTATCTATTCTTAAAGTAGTTCAAACCAATGGCATCACGAACTTGCTCTAGAGTTTCATTAGCTACCTTATTAGCCTTATTTGAACCTTCCAAAAGCATTTCGTAAACTGCATCTTCATCTTGAGCGAATTTTTCACGGCGTTCACGAATAGGTGCAAGTTCTGCTTCAAGGACTTTATTTAAGTAACGCTTAATCTTAACGTCACCTAAGCCACCTTTTTGGTATTCTGCCTTAAGTTCTGCTACCTTATCTTTATCTGGATCAAATACATCAAGGTAAGTAAAGACAGTGTTGCCTTCAATCTTACCTGGATCTTCTACGTGAATGTGGTTTGGATCAGTGTACATTGACATAACTTTCTTTTGTACAGTCTTTGCATCATCTGATAAGTAAATCGCATTGCCAAGAGACTTGGACATCTTTGCATTACCGTCAAGACCTGGAAGACGACCTTGGCCCTTTGGTGGGAAGTAACCCTTAGGTTCAACCAAAATGTCAGTGTTGTAAACTCTATTGAATGTTCTAACGATTTCACGAGTTTGTTCAAGCATTGGTTCTTGGTCGTCCCCTACAGGAATTACAGTTGCCTTAAAGGCAGTAATATCTGCAGCTTGTGAAACTGGGTAGTTCAAGAAACCTACAGGAATAGAATCTTTGAAGTCTTTTTGCTTAATTTCTGTTTTAACAGTTGGGTTTCTTTCAAGACGAGCAACAGTTACTAAATCCATGTAGTAAGCAGTAAGTTCAAACAAAGCAGGAATTTGTGATTGAACATAAATAGTAGACTTTTCAGGATCAAGACCAACAGCTAAGTAGTCTAAAGCTACTTGAATCAAGCTGTTGCGGATCTTTTCTGGATTACGAGCATTATCAGTTAAAGCTTGCGTATCAGCGATCATAATATAAGGATCATATTTACCAGAATTTTGCAACTTTACTCTATTTTTCAAAGAACCGATGTAGTGACCGATGTGAAGTTTACCGGTTGGACGGTCACCTGTTAATAAAATTTCTTTTGCCATAGTTTTATCCTTCTTAATTTTTTATTTTCCTTATTATTTGTTTAATCAACTAATTTTAACAAAAATTAAGCTATGATTAAACTGTCACTACTGTGAAAGGATGATCCACATGTGTAATCAATTTTGCGTACCTAAATTAGCTAAAATCAAACAGTACTTAAATGAAGATTTACAATTGCCATTAGTTAAACCAGAAATAGCAGACTATGATGAAAAGGATATTTTTCCAAATCAAGAAGCGCCGGTTTTGCTTTATCAAAATAATAATTTGCAATTAGTAAACAAAAATTGGGGCTACCCTAGTCCAGTTGATGCAAATAAGCCAATGTTTAACGCCAGAATTGAACGCTTTTATGAACAAAGACCTTCAATGTGGGATGAATCTTTTGCCAAACAACGCTGCATCATCTTAACTGACGAATTTTTTGAATATTCAAAAAAGACCTATCAGGCAAACGGCAAAAAATACCATGAGCGCTATAGCTTTAAAACAAACAATCCAATTACGATGATTGCTGGCATTTATGATCAAAACAATTTTGCCATGGTCACAACTAATCCTAATTCAGCTATGGCACCTATTCATAATCGCATGCCATTAGTCATTGAACCTAGCGAACTACGCCGCTGGCTTTTTCAAAACTTCACTAGCTTGATTGATCGCCAAAACATTTCACTATCTGTCCAAAAACAGCCACATAGAAAATAAAATTGTTTTATTAGTTAAAAGCATGATAAAATAAATGAGTATTGCGGGTATAGTTAAATGGTAGAACGACAGCTTCCCAAGCTGTAGATGCGGGTTCGATTCACGCTATCCGCTTTTTTTATACAAAAAAACAGGGATGAAATTTTCATCCCTGCTTTTCTTTTTTAAACCATAATTACAGTTAAAACGCCGCTTAATATCGCCAGATACATCGGCATAAAAATAGTCTGTGAATATAAGTAGCTCCATGCAAAGAGCATGCCGTAAATTGCTTCAATGATGAAGTCTGCAAGTGAACTTTGATAATTTAATACGCTGAAAATCAATCCAGAAACGATAATTCCTACAACTGCAACTTGAACGCTATCTTTACGAAAAGCATAGTTAAATAAAAAGCCAGTTGCTAAGAATTCTTGCAGAATCGGTAAGACAATCCCTTGCACCACGATCAAGAACCAGAACATCCCTGTCGATTGATTCTTTAAATAAATCGTTTGGAAATCATAAAGGTTTATTTTGCCATACGCCTGCAAATATGAAATCGAAATTCGAGTTGCAGTAATCACCAGCGTTAATAAAACCACCGCTGAGAAATTCCCTAGCCACGGCAATTTAAAGTCACGGGCAAAAAAGCGACTTTCGCGATTAAACCAATATATATAAAATAGCAAAATCATTGCAGCAGTAACAGCGAATAAAATCAAATCCCAAACATGCAACGGTGATTTTCTAGTAACAAGTTTCACTACTGCAAAGACCATCACATAACCGATCAGATACACTGCATAGCGAATGACATTGCCCTCTCTTGATTCTGGCGTATTCAAAACCTTCACTCCTAATCTGGATTGTATCCTACAAATCCAATATTATACCAAAAAAATACAGTTAATTGAATATGGACTACTTCACTTCAACTACAGTTACCTTATATTCTCCTGCTGGAGCCTCAACTGTAGAAGTAGTTCCCGCTGTTTTTTTCATAATTGCTTGCCCTAATGGTGAATCAAAAGATATTTTTCCGTCAGCAAGATCGGCTTCCATTCGACCCACAATTTTATATTCTTCAGTTTCATCATCGTCATCAAACTTTAAGACGACAGTTTTACCTAAATCCACTTTGCCGTCATCCTTAGTTTCAATAATTTCCGCATATTTTAGTTGCTTGCCTAAATAGCGCAAACGGCTTTGCAAGTGACCTAAATCACGCTTAGCTTCAGTATATTCCGTATTTTCTGACAAATCGCCTAGAGCACGCGCTGCCTGCAAAATTTTAATTCTGCGTGGACGATCCTTTTTTAAACGCGCAATTTCATCTTCGATTTGTTTATAGCCTTCCGGCGTCATTTTTTGAAAATATACCATAATACTGTTCTCCTTTATTCATTAATTATACAAAAGTTATCCACAAGTGTTAATCATTGATTTGATCAACTTTTCAGTTAAAAATTAGCACTATATGCTTTTGAGTGCTAAATAGTTTAACTTTAATCAGAAACGACTACAATAATCAGTGTAAGGAAAAAGAGATCAGATAAACAAAAACGATCCTTACAAAATTTAAATTAAGACAACAAAAATGAAAGGAAGTTTTTATATTATGGCAAACGATATGATGAATCGTCGCAGTGATATGATGGATGCAATGAACGACTGGTTTGGTTTTCCAAGAAACTTCTTTGATGACAATGAAATTGAAAACATCATGCAATCAGATGTTGCAGAAACCGATAAAGATTATGTAGTTAAGATTGATATGCCTGGTATGAACAAAGACGACATTAAGCTTAACTATAGAGATGGTGTTTTAAGCGTTGCTGGTACTAGACAAGCCTTCAAAGACACCAGCGACAAGGACAGAAACATTATCCACAAAGAAAGAAGCGAAGGCAGCATTTCAAGAAGCTACAGATTACCAAATGTAGTTGCAAGTGACATTCATGCAAAGTATGATAATGGTGTATTGACCATCACTTTGCCAAAGCAAACTGCTGGCGATGATGGCAATTCTATCCAAATTGATTAATTTATTAGATTATGCAAGAAATCTAATAAGTTGACGGAAATAATTCTCTAAAGCGAGTTCATGATTGAACCCGCTTTTATTTTGGCTTAAAATAGAGATAATTTAAGAAAAAATTAAAAATGAAAAAGGAGATTTTTTTAATATGGCTCATGAATTAACTGTACAAGAGCTAGAAAAGTTTTCTGCAGATTTTAACAAAAATCCAGAAAACAAGGTTATTGCTCGTGCTGCACAACGTAGTGGTGTGCTTGAAGCTTCTTACAACGACCGCGTACAAAGCGAATTAACTCGCGTTTTCTCAACTGAATTAGATACTGATAACGTAACTAACCAAAAGCACTCAGGACGCTGCTGGGAATTCTCAACCTTAAATGTTTTGCGTCATGCATTTGGCAAGAAATACAAGGCTAAGAACTTCACTTTCTCACAAGCTTACAATTTCTTCTGGGACAAGATTGAACGTGCTAACATGTTCTACAACAGAATTTTAGCTAGTGCTGACATGCCACTTGATTCTCGTCAAGTTAAGACTGACTTAGACTTTGCTGGTGCAGACGGTGGTCAATTCCAAATGGCAGCTGCTTTAGTTGAAAAATACGGTGTTGTTCCTTCATACGCAATGCCTGAAACTTTCAACACTAATGACACTACCGGTTTTGCTACTGCACTTGGCGACAAGCTTAAGAAGGACGCATTAGTTTTGCGTAAACTTAAGCAATATGGCAAAGACGACGAAATCGAAAAGACTCGTGAAAAATTCTTAAGTGAAGTTTACCAAATGACTGCTATTGCCGTAGGTGAACCACCTAAGAAGTTCGATCTTGAATATCGCGATGATGACAAGAAGTACCACTTGGATAAAGACTTAACTCCACTTGAATTCTTGCACAAGTACTTAGGTGACGTTGACTTTGATGACTACGTTGTTTTAACTAACGCACCTGACCACGAATACAACAAGTTATACGGTCTTCCAGCAGAGGACAACATTGAAGGTTCAATCAGAATTAAGTTCTTGAACGTACCAATGGAATACTTGACTTCAGCTGCTATTACCCAATTGAAGGACGGCGAAGCTGTATGGTTTGGTAACGATGTTCTTCGTCAAATGGACCGCAAGACTGGCTATCTTGACACCAACCTTTACAAGTTAAACGACTTATTCGGTGTTGATCTTAAGATGTCAAAGGCTGACAGATTAAGAACTGGTGTCGGCGTAGTTTCACACGCTATGACTTTAGTTGGTGTTGACGAAGATAACGGTGAAATTCGTCAATGGAAAGTTGAAAACTCATGGGGCGACAAGTCAGGCTCAAAGGGTTACTTCGTAATGAACAATGAATGGTTCAACGACTACGTATATGAAGTTGTTGTTCACAAGAAGTACTTAACTGAAAAGCAAAGAGAATTAGCTGAAGGCCCAATTATTGACTTACCAGCATGGGATTCATTAGCTTAAAAAATTAATGACAAAAAATAACCTTCAAGGATTAAAACCTTGAAGGTTATTTCTTTTGGCTTATTTATTACTTGTCTTCGCCTTTGATAACTTGAACACGTGGGTTCTTAGGAGTAGCTTCTTTAGAAATTACGCCCTTCTTTACCAAATCATCGATTTGATCTGGGTCATAACCAAGTGCTGACAAGATTTCCTTGTTGTTTTCACCTAAGTCTGGTGCACGCTTGTAGTCTGGCTTGTAGTTAGACAAAGTGAATGGTAAACCAATGGTCTTGAACTTACCACGGTTGCCGCCTTGGTCGATAGTTACGATAGTACCATCTTCGTTTAAGTCAGGATCGTTTTCAAGTTCGTGCCAATCAAGAACTGGACCAACAGGAATACCAGCTTGACCAAGAGTCTTGGTTAATTCGTATTTGTCGTAGTTCTTAGTGTAGCTTTCAATACACTTGTAAAGATCTTCCTTGTTTAATTGACGGTGTTGCCAATCTTGGAAGCGTGGGTCGGTAATCCATTCTGGGTGACCCATAGTGTTTGAAATAGCTTCCCATGACTTGTTGCTGTTTTGAACAACGATGTAAACATAAGCGTTAGGATCAGTTTCCCAGCCCTTAGCCTTGTAAGTCCAACCGATAACTTGACCACCTTCAGTGTTCTCAGCACGAGGAATAGCCTTGCCCCAGTTGTACTTAGGATATACTGCGTAGTGAGGAAGTGCGCCAAGGTTATCAAGCATAATTTGGTCACGAAGCTTGATACGGCAAAGGTTAAGAACAGCGTCTTGCATTGATTGGTAAACGAAAGTACCTTCACCAGTACGTTCACGTTGCATTAAGGCAGCTAAAATACCGATTGCAAGGTGCATACCTGAGTTGGAGTCACCTAAAGCAGCAGCTGATTGAGTTGGAACATTGTACTTACCATCGTTCCAACCAGTTGCGGAAGCTGCACCACCAGCAGCTTGGGCTACAGGTTCAAAGGCCTTAACATTAGCAAAACGTGAGCCTTCGTTGAAGCCTTTAAGTGAAGCCATAATCAATCTTGGATTAAGCTTGTGAACAGTGTCCCAGCCGTAACCTGCTCTATCAGCAGCACCTGGACGAACGTTTTCTACAAAGACATCGGCCTTCTTCAAAAGGTCGTACATAATCTTTTTACCTTCTGGAGCCTTGATGTTAAGAGTTAATGACTTCTTATTAGCGTTTAATTGTAAGTAGTAAAGGCTCCATGAATCTTGAATATCAAGAAGTTCATTTCTAGTTGGGTCACCAGTGTTAGTACGTTCAATCTTGATAACTTCAGCACCAAGCCAAGCTAACAATTGAGTACATGATGGGCCTGATTGTACTTGAGTCCAGTCAACAATTTTAATACCTTTTAATGGAGCGTAATCTTCATTTGTTTCAGCCATTTTAATTTCTCCTATTAGTTAATATTAATTTGTTCTTTTACTTGTTCTTTGCAGGGTCTAAGTCAAGAGTTGGGTTTAAGTTGCCGATGTGACCAGATTCCTTACCCATTGAAACTGGGATTTGAGCATCAATAATAGTAGGTTCCTTTGAAGCATAAGCTTCGTCCAAAGCCTTCTTCATTTCAGTGTAGTTGTTTACACGGTAGCTCTTACCGCCAAATGCGTCTGCAATTTCAGCATATTTTGCACTGTGGCTAAGAACAGTAGGACCAAGTTGGTCTTTAACTGGGTTTCTGTCACCGTTGTAAATACCACCGTTGTTGATAACAACAATAGTAATTGGTAAGTGGTAACGGCAAATAGTTTCAACTTCCATACCGTCAAAACCAAATCCACTATCACCTTCGATGGCGATAACTGGCTTGCCAGTTTCAACTGCGGCAGCAATACCGTAGCCTAAGGCAACACCCATAACGCCCCATGAACCAGTATCAAGACGGTGACGAGGAAGGTTCATACCTACTAAGTTACGACCATCATCCAAAGCGTTGGCACCTTCACTTACGATGTAAGTATCTGGGTGTTCTTGTAAGATTTCGTTGATTGGAGTGATTGCACCGAAGTAGCCAAGAGTATCTGACTTGTGTGAAGCTTCAATGATCTTAGCAAATTTAGCGTTGTTCTTGTCGCTATCTGCCTTAATCATGTCTAACCAGTCTTGAGAAGCCTTAACGCCAGCCTTTTCAACGGCAGGAACTAATTTTTCTAAGACAGACTTAATGTCACCTTGAAGTGGAGCATCAATCTTGCGGTTAGAGTCAAATTCAGTTGCATCAATATCAATTTGGATAAACTTGGTGTCTGGTTTAAATAATGGAGCTTCACCGTTTGAAAGCATCCAGTTTAATCTAGCACCAACAAGCATAATAACGTCAGCGTTACCTAAAGTTAATGAACGAGCTGAAGCTGCAGTATGAGGTGAGTCATCTGGAACAACACCCTTAGCCATTGACATTGGTAAGAATGGAATATTAGTTTTATCAACTAATTCACGAAGTTCATTTTCACTACGAGCATAAGCAGCACCTTTACCAATAATAATTGCTGGATGTTTAGCATTCTTAAGTAATGAAACTGCACGATCAATTGCGGCATCTGATGGGTATTGAGCCAAAGCTGGTTCAACTGGTTCAAAGATGTTTGCTTCTTCTTTAGTAGCAGTATCAGAGATAGTTGCTGCAGGAAGGTCAAGGTAAACACCACCAGGACGACCACTAACAGCAGTTCTAACTGCACGTGCAACAGCTAATCCCATGTCTTGTGCACGATCAACACGATATGCTGCCTTACAGAAAGGCTTTGCAAGGTTATATTGGTCAATACCTTCGTAGTCTCCACGTCCCATGTCGATAATATGACGACTTGATGAACCAGAGATCATAATTAATGGGAATGAGTTTTCAGTAGCTTGAGCTAAAGCTGTTAAACCATTCAAGAATCCAGGTGCAGAAACAGTTAAAGCAACACCAGGCTTACCAGTAATAAAACCAGCACCAGCTGCGGCATCAACTGCGGCATCTTCACGTCTAAATCCATAAAACTTCATCCCTTTGATTTCAGCTAAACGAGCGAAATCAGTAACAGGAATACCTACAATACCATACATATTGTTCAAGCCATTTGCTTGAAGAGCGTCGATTAATAAGTCAGCGCCACTATACTTTGCATTGTCAGCCATATCTAACTTACTTCTTTCTTTTACACAATAACCACTAGAAATAATCTCTTATGTATAACATAAGTTATACATGTACATTATTTTCATGATTAGTGTACGCTTATATTTCTGTTTTTCAATCGTATTCTTTAAAAATATAGTCATTTTTTCAAAAAATATAATATTTTTTATAAAATCATAAATTTTTAGTTAGCGAAAAGCCTTAATTTGATTGAATTTTGACGATTTTCCTCTTTTTTCACTAAAAAAAGTGATTGAAATATTTATTTTTAGTTCTAGAATGAGTGCGTATAGGTATATATGTATTGCTATACATGCATATGTATAAGAATTCTTTAATAAACGGAATTCCGCAGGGAGGGAAAAATGAAGACTATATTGATCAATGACATCGTTCCAATCCTTGTCATCATGATTTTAGGTTATATCTGCGGCAAAGTTAGCTTCTTTGATAATGATCAAAGACAGGGACTTAACAAATTAGTTCTGAACATTGCTTTACCTGCAGCATTGTTTATTTCAATTGTTAAAGCAACACGTAGCATGTTTGCTAAAGATATTGTTTTAACTTTAATTTCAATTGTCGGTGTAACTGGATTGTTCATCTTAAGTTACTACTTAGACAAATTAATGTTTCACCGTACAACTCAAGAGGCTGCTATCTGTGCTTTAATCGCAGGTTCACCAACAATCGGTTTCTTAGGCTTTGCTGTGCTAGATCCAATTTATGGTAATAGTGCCAGCACTAACCTAGTTATTGGTATTGTTTCTATTGTGGTTAATGCCATCACTATTCCAATTGGTTTGGCTTTAATCAATAAAGGTCAAGCTGAAGTTAAAGCTAAAGTTAACTCTGATGATATTAAAAAATTGCAAAAGCACCGTGCAAACGATGTCAAACAAGGTCAATATGTAATCAGTCAAGAACACCTTGATCACTTAAACAAACTGCCTGACATCCCAGTTACTGATGCCGAAGCTAAGGCATTAGGTGAAAAAGGTCTTAAGCGTGAAGTCGACTTAGTTGAAGCCGAACTTAAAGACCACGCCGGAACAAGCAAACAAGAAAGTGCTGATAAGAACTCAATGTGGACTTCAATTGTGAACGCAGTTAAGCAACCAGTTGCCGCAGCTCCATTGATCGCTGTAATTTTGGTACTTCTTGGTCTTCACGTTCCCGCTTCTTGGGCTCCATCATTTGACTTAATTGCTAAAGCAAACTCCGGTGTTGCCGTTTTAGCTGCTGGTCTTGCCCTTTCAACTGTTAAGTTCTCAATTGATAAAGAAGCTCTTTGGAACACATTCTATCGTCTGTTCTTAACTCCAGCCATTATTGTTCTTGCAGCATACTTATGTGGCATGGGTTCTGATCCAACCAAGATTTCACTACTTTGTATGGCAACCGCTTTGCCACCTGCATTTTCTGGAATTATTATTTCCAGTCGTTACAACATCTACGTTAAAGAAGGTGCCAGTTCAGTTGCTATTTCAACAATTGGCTTTGCAGTCAGCTGCATCTTCTGGATTTGGTTCTTACCTATCTTGGCACACATTCTTTAATTAGTTAGATACGCAAAAAAGCATTAGCTTATCGCTAATGCTTTTTTTAGTGTTTGCATAGATTTATTTTATTCTTCGTAGCTAGCTGCTACTTCTTCATAATGTTTAACTTCATCATCGCTGCAGCGAACGAAGTGACCTGGACGGATTTCGTGCATTGTGCGCTTTTTGCCGTCCATTTCTTCCTTTTGAGCATCGTATGGAATTCTGGTGCGGCTACGTTCAATTTCTGGGTCAGGAATTGGAACAGCTGAAATCAAACTCTTAGTATAATCGTGAAGAGGACGATCATAAACATCATCAGCTGGACCTACTTCAAGTAATTTACCGTAGTGCATAACACCAATACGGTCAGAAATAAATTTAACCATTGATAGGTCGTGGGCAATGAACAAGTAAGTCAAGCCACGCTTCTTTTGTAGTTCAATCATCAAGTTAACAACTTGAGCTTGAATAGAAACGTCCAAAGCTGAAATAGGTTCGTCAGCTACGATGAATTTAGGTTCAACGGCTAATGCACGTGCAATACCAATTCTTTGACGCTGACCACCTGAGAATTCGTGTGGGAAACGGCTGGCATGACTTTCATTCAAGCCAACAGTTTCAAGTAGTTCTTCAACACGCTTAGTTCTTTCTGCCTTGTCCTTAACCAAGTGGTGGATATCAAGACCTTCAGCGATAATATCTTCAACTGTCATTCTTGGGTTAAGTGAAGCATATGGATCCTGGAAAATCATTTGGGCATCCCTAGTGAAAGCCAACTTGTCTTTACGAGACTTCAAGTTTTCTACATTTTTGCCTTCAAACAGGATTTCACCACTAGTTGGCTTGTACAATTGCAAGATTGAACGGCCAGTAGTAGTCTTACCAGAACCAGATTCACCTACCAAACCAAAAGTTTCGCCTTCATAAATATCAAAACTTACATCATCAACAGCTTTGGTGACATTACGGCCATTTTTAAAGTATTGTTTTAGATGTTTTACTTCCAAAATTTTCTTTTTTTCTGGCATAAAATTCTCCTTTGCTGTGATTATTTAACTCCTGGTAATTTATCTTCTTTTTTCATTAAATCGTATTTCTTCCAGCGTCTTTGAATTTCTGCTGGTGGCTCAACCTTTGGTGCACCTGGTGCAAGTAGCCAAGTTGCGGCATAGTGTGAGTCAGTAACTTTGAAGAATGGCGGCTTGCGTTCAACGTCAATCTTCATTGCATATTTATTTCTTGGTGCAAATGGATCACCCTTAGGTGGATCAAGCAAGTTAGGTGGCGTACCTGGAATAGATTCCAAAGTATCACTGTTCAAAGTTGGCATTGAGTTGATTAAGCCCCAAGTGTATGGGTGTTGTGGATCGTAGAAAATTTCGTCCACGCCACCAAATTCAAGGAATTCTCCTGCGTACATTACGGCAACACGATCAGCCATGCCAGCTACCACACCCAAGTCGTGAGTAATGAAGATGATTGAAGTCTTTACTCTCTTTTGTAAATCCTTCATCAAATCCAAAATTTCAGCTTGAACAGTTACGTCAAGCGCAGTAGTTGGTTCGTCGGCAAGTAAGATTTCAGGTTCACAGATCAAAGCAATCGCAATTACGATTCTTTGTCTCATACCACCTGAGAATTGGTGTGGATATTCATTAATACGTTCTTCAGCGTTAGGAATACCAACGGCCTTCATCATTTCAAGTGCTTTAGCCCAAGCTTCTTTCTTAGAAGCGCCTTTGTGCTTGATTAAAGGTTCAGCAATTTGTTGGCCAATCTTCATCGTAGGGTCAAGTGAAGTCATTGGATCCTGGAAAATCATTGAAATCTCATTACCACGGATCTTTTGCATTTCTTTTTCAGGTAAATCCAATAAGTTCTTACCATGGAAATTAATCTCGCCGCCTTCGATCTTGGCGTTACGAGCAAGAAGTCCAATGATACTACGAGTAGTAACAGACTTACCTGAACCTGACTCACCTACGATTGCTAAGGTTTCACCCTTATTCAAGTGAAAGGATACATTGCGGATAGCTTTAACCTCACCAGCATAAGTGTGAAAATCAATTTTTAAATTTTTAACATCTAAAACTCTTTCTTCTGGCATTTAGGTTAATCCTTTCTATCTTTGTCCTCTTGGGTCAAAGGCATCACGTAAACCATCACCTAATAAGTTAAAGGCAATCATCAAGACACACAAAACAATTGCTGGGTACCACATTTGGTATGGCAAGAATTGGAAGTTCTTTTGACCTTCGTTTAAAAGCACACCAAGTGAAGTTTCTGGAGCGGAAATACCGATACCGATGAAACTCAAGAATGCTTCGAAGAAGATAGCAGTTGGGATAGTGTACATTGTTTGAATGATAATGATACTTGAAAGGTTAGGAACTAAGTGCTTCCAAGCGATCTTCCAAGATGATTCACCAAGTGAACGCGCTGCTAAAACATATTCTTCGTTCTTCAAACTCAACGTCTCAGCTCTGACTTGCCGAGCCATTGTTGTCCAACTAGAAATGGCAATAGCCAAAATAATTGAAGTAATACCTGGTTTCAAAACAACCAGCATCAAAACAACGATAATCAAGTTAGGTACGGAGGAGATAATTTCGATAATCCGCTGCATCACGTTATCGACTCCCCCGCCTTTCCATCCGGACACTATTCCGTACGCGACCCCAATGGTTAAGTCAAAGAATGCGGCAACTAAGGCAACAATCAATGAAATCTTAGTACCATAAATAATTCTTTGACCAAGTGAACGACCTAAGTAGTCAGTACCTGCAATAAAGTACTTGTCTTTTGGCACATTGTTTTGGGCATATGCATCAACCCATTTGCCGTTTTGCTTAATCTTACCGTTTAAACCATTAATGGCACTCATGCCAGGAACTTTGGCAGGTAAGTTAGCGTATTGCGGATGTGATTTAACCAAAGTAGATTTATTGATGAATGGCGTTGAACCAAAGGAAACGACAATCATGACAATAACAATAATTGCTGAAATTACTGCTGCTTTTCTTTGCTTAAAACGAATCCAGACGTTTTGACCAAATGATAATGATGGACCAGCAATATTTTCGTTATCTTGCGCCTCATCTTTTGGTAAAGGTTCAAAGGCATCTGCAGGAAGGTTTAATTTTTCTTCAGCCATATTGTCTTCTAAGCCTCGCTTTCATCTAATCTAATTCTTGGATCAATCAATCCGTAAATGATATCAGTTATCAACAGAATGATTACAAGTCCGATACAGTAAACCATCGTGATACCCATGATTGTTGGGTAGTCGTTAGTTAAAATTGACTTAACGAATTGTTCACCGATGCCTGGGATGTTAAAGATATTTTCAATAACCATTGAACCAGTCATCAAAGCTACTGCATAAGGACCAATTAAAGTAACAAGTGGAATCATTGAGTTACGCATTGCGTGTTTTCTAATAACTTCCATTCGGCTCAAACCTTTAGCCTTACCTAACTCAATGTAGTCACTACTTAGCGTATCAACCATGCTGGTTCTAATAAACCGGGCGGTTTCGGCGAACGGTCCGACCGCCAAAGCAATTGTTGGCATGATTGTTTGAGAGAACTGTCCCCAACCGGCAAGTGGGAAAAGTCCCAGCTTTAAACCGATGTAGTATTGAAGCAGTACCGCTAAAACGAAGTTAGGTACTGATTTACCAATGATGGAAATTACAGTTGCAGTTGAGTCAACCCAAGTACCTTGATTTACGGCAGCGATAGCACCAACAATGACGCCAAGCACAACACCAAGAATCAAAGCTTGAAGACCAAGTTGCATTGAAGCTCCTAAACGTGAGCCAATCAATGTTGCAACAGGTTGATTACTGTATTGGAATGATGTTCCGAAATCTCCGTGAACCATTCCACCAATATAAATCAAATATTGTTGCCAAACTGGTTTATTCAAACCATATTGTTCATCCATAATGTGTCGCTGCGTTAGCGTCATCTTCGCTTCGTTAGCATAAGGTGAACCAGGCATAAGCTTCATTAAGAAGAAGGTTACCGTGGCTACGATAAACAAAGTGAGGATCATGTAAAAAATACGTTTCAATAGGTATCTAGCCATATTAATTGCTCCCTCATTTTCCTTTTTGTTTTTACTTAATTTTTAATGTTGTTTTAATTATACCAAATGATTTTTAAAATACCAGTGAAAAGTAAATAAAAATTAAAAAAATAAGAGAGAAAACTAAATTTCTCTCTTATTTTTCACTTTTTAAATATTTAAATTATTTTTACTTGTAATTTGGAGCTTCTTTAGTCATTTGTACATCGTGTGGGTGTGATTCACGAAGACCTGCATTAGTAATTTGTACAAATTGTGCCTTATCAATTAATTGTTGAATGTTAGCTGCACCGCAGTAACCCATACCTGAACGAAGACCACCATCGATTTGGAAGACAACATCAGAAACGTCGCCCTTGTATTCAACACGAGCTTCGATACCTTCTGGAACAAGCTTGTTAGCTTCGTTAACGCCGCCTTGGAAGTAACGGTCACTTGAACCGTGTGCTTGAGCCATAGCACCAACAGAACCCATACCACGGTAACGCTTGTATTTTCTGCCGTTATCTTCAAAGATTTCACCAGGTGCTTCAGTAGTACCAGATAACATACTACCAAGCATTACTGCATTACCACCAGCAGCTAAAGCCTTAACTACATCACCTGAATACTTGATACCACCATCGGCAATAATTGGCTTACCGTATTCACGAGCAGCAGTTGCAGAATCATAAATAGCAGTAATTTGTGGTACACCAACACCAGCAACGATTCTAGTAGTACAAATTGAACCAGGTCCAATACCTACTTTAACTACGTCAACGCCGGCATCAAACAATGCACGAGTTGCATCCCCAGTTGCCACATTACCGGCAATTAAAGTTTGCTTTGGAAAATGTTCACGGATTTCCTTAATCTTGCGAAGTACACCTGCTGAGTGACCGTGTGCAGTATCGATTACGATTGCATCAGCACCAGCTTCAAGAAGTGCTTCTGCTCTTTCAAAAGTATCGCTAGTTACACCAACTGCTGCAGCAACCAACAATCTATTTTGATCATCAACGGCAGCCTTAGTTGCACCACTTGGTACAACTACGCTCTTTACGTTAGCAACTTCTCCTGCTTGAGCTTGAATTGACATGTTCTTGTGAACAACACCCAAACCACCTTGGAGAGCCATCGCAATTGCCATTGCTCCTTCAGTAACAGTATCCATACCTGCACTGATTAATGGAATATTCAATTTAATATTATCAGCCAGTTTAGTACTCAAATCTACTTCGTTTGGCAAAACATGGCTTTCTGCTGGAATCAATAAAACATCATCAAAAGTTAAACCTTTTTTGGCAAATTTTGTATCCCAATTAGACATCTGAGCTCTCCTTTTCTCATTCAAAAAAATTTATTAGCTATACTTTACTAGCTGAAACAGCATTTTTCAAGGAGAAAAATGAAAAAGCAGACTGAATTTTTTCAGCCTGCTTTTAACTTAAGAGAGGAGTATTTTTTGTTATGGTTATTAGTTATTAAAATTAGTTTTCAACGTATGCTTCTTTGAAGTTGTAAGGAGCACCCGCACCGTTGTAGACAACGTTCTTAACGCTTGGACGAACCATCCATGCTTCTTCTGGGTGGTACAAAGGAGTAACACCTTGCTTATCGATGATTCTTTGTTCAGCCTTAACCAAGTCGTTCCAACGAGTAGTTTCACTAGGAGTTACCTTAGATTCTGCGATAAGTTTGTCGTAAGTAGAATCTGTGTAGTGTTCCCAGTTTTGTGAGTTCTTTGAAGTGTTCAAGTCTAAGAATGAAATTGGATCTGAGAAGTCTGCGGTCCAGCCCATCAAGAAGACGTCGTAGTTGCCATTTCCTGCGTGATCTAGAGCAGTTTTCTTAGGGATACTTTGAACTCTGACGTTAACGCCCTTCAAAGCTGATTCAATTGAACTTTGCAAGAATTCGCCGCCCTTCTTTGAAGCGTCATCGTCGTAAGTTAAAACAGAGAAGCTTACGCTAGACTTGCCAAGTTCTTTTTGAGCTTTCTTCCAGTATGCTTGAGCTTGCTTCTTGTTGTAAGTGTTAAATTGCTTAGTAGCAGTACCTCTGACAAGGTCAGTGTAGTCTTGGCCTTTAACCTTAGTCATGTTTTCAGGAGAAAGCGTGTCGGCAGGTTCTGCGGCCCCACCAACTGAGCTAGCCAATTCTTTTCTATCGATTGATAAAGAAAGGGCCTTTCTAAAGTTTTCGTTGTTAAATGGTGCCTTCTTTTGATTCATTTCTAGGTAAATAGTTGAAGAAGTCTTCCTTAAGGTGTAGCCTTTTTGGTTCTTCAACTCTTTAGAAGCTTGAGGTCCAAGCAAGGCTGCATCAAGCTTGCCTGATTGGTAAAGGTTGTAGTCTGTAGATGGCGTCTTTTGAACACTGTAGTTAATCGTATCAAGCTTAACGTTCTTCTTGTCCCAGTAGTTCTTGTTCTTAACAAGTTTCCAAGAAAGGTTTGAACCAGTCCAGCCCTTTTGTACGAATGGACCATTGTAGACAGTAGTCTTAGATGAAGTACCGTAGCTCTTGCCGTATTGTTCTACTGCATTTTGGTTTTGTGGGAAGAATAGTGGGAATCCCATCAAAAGCTTGAAGTATGGAATACGCTTGTCCAAAGTTACAGTAACCTTGTATTTGCCATCAGCCTTGATACCCAAAGTATTTGGCTTCTTTTTACCAGCTACGATATCATCTGCGTTTTTAATACCAGAGAACAGGTATGAATATTGTGAACCAGTACTTGGAGTAACAGTTCTACGCCAAGAATATACGAAGTCTTTTGCAGTAACGGGATCACCGTTTGACCACTTATCATCTTTACGTAAAGTGAATGTCCAGGTCTTACCATCTTTACTTGTAGTAGTCTTAGTGGCTAAGGCTGGTTCAACTTTTGAATTCTTGCCCAGGCGATAGAAACCTTCCATTGTGTTGTTCAATTGGGTAAAACTAGTCGCATCAGTAACTTTAGATACGTCCATACCTTCAATTTCTGTTTTATCCATCCAGTTTAAAGTCTTTTTGCTGCCGCCAGCTGATGAATTGCTATTGTTGCCACAGGCTGCAAGTGCAGCTCCGGCTAAAGTCACAACACCGGCCGCCATTATTTTTTTCAATCTTCGCATAATAATTCCTCCAAAGATGCAAAAAAAGAGTAACTATATTAGCTACTCTTTTTTTCTTGTTAATGTGCTATGAAACTAGTTGCCTGATACGTAAGCGCTCTTGAAGTTGTAGTTCAAACCAGCACCGTTGTAGACGATACCCTTGATGTCTGGACGTACAAGCCATGCTTCAGTCTTGTAGTAAAGAGGTGCGATACCTTCTTCGTTAAGCAAGATCTTTTCAGCCTTTTCAAGATCGTTCCAACGCTTAGTAGTGCTTGCAGTAGTCTTAGAATCTTCAATCAACTTGTCGTATTGAGCGTTGCTCCACTTACCGTTGTTGTTAGCGTTCTTGCTAGTGAACAAGTCAACGTATGAGATTGGGTCTGCGAAGTCTGCTGACCAACCTGATACTACTAAGTCGAAGTTACCATTAGTTGAACGGTTCAAACGAGTCTTAAATGGTACGTTTGCAACAGATACCTTCATGCCCTTCAAGTTTTCTTCTAATTGACTTTGAAGAGTTTCAGTAGTCTTTTGGCCTTGGTCAGTATCGTCTGAAAGGATTGAGAATGAAACATTCTTTACGCCCAATTCCTTCAAAGCCTTCTTGTAAAGCTTCTTAGCTTCAGTTGGGTTGTATGAAGCACTTTCCTTATCGCCAACTACTGTTGACCAATCCTTACCATCGCGAGTTACAACACCCTTTGAAGTTAAACTGTCAGCTGGAGTGTTAGCACCACCTAAAGCGTTAGACAAAGCCTTTCTGTTGATTGACATTGAGATAGCTTTACGTAAGTTTTCGTTTTGGAACTTCTTTTGCTTTTGGTTAAATTGGATGTAGAACGTTGAAGCTGTGTCACGCAATGTGTAGCCTGCATTGTGTTTCAAGTTCTTAGTTTGTTGTGCATCCAATACAGTTGCATCAAGCTTGTTTGATTGGTACAAGTTGTATGCAGTTGAAGGAGTCTTTTGAACACTGTAGTTAATAGTGTCAAGCTTGACGTTCTTCTTGTCCCAGTAGTTCTTGTTCTTAACTAACTTCCATGAAAGGTTTGAACCAGTCCAGCCCTTTTGTACGAATGGACCGTTGAAAGCAGTGGTCTTGGATGAAGTACCATATTTAGAACCATTTGCTTCAACAACCTTTTGGTTTTGTGGGAAGAATAGTGGGAATCCCATCAAAAGCTTAAAGTATGGAATACGCTTGTCCAAGGTAACAACTAACTTGTTATCACCGACAGCCTTAATACCTAAGCTGTTAACTGGAGCTTTACCAGCTGAAATTTGGGTTGCATTATGAATTCCTTCAAATAAGTAGGCATATTGTGAAGCGGTTTTAGGGTTAACAGTTCTACGCCAAGAATATACGAAGTCCTTAGCAGTTAACTTATCGCCGTTTGACCATTTTGAAGGACGTAAAGTAAATGTCCAGGTCTTACCATCTTTAGAAACCTTAGTACTAGTTGCCAAAGCATTTTCAACCTTGGAGTTCTTACCTAAACGGTAAAGACCTTCTTCAACATTACCTAATTGGTTAAAACTAGTAACGTCGGTAGCCTTAGAAATATCCATGGTTGGAATTTCAGCTGAATCCATCCAGTTAATGCTCTTCTTAGAGCTGCCAGATGAACTGCTGCTTGATGAATTGCTACCACACGCTGCTAGAGTGGCGCCAGCGATAAGCACTGTTGCACCTGCAGCAAATAATTTTGTAAACTTCATATTATTGCCCCTCTCATTTATGAGAAATTTAATAAGTTTCTTAAGTTGTTTATAAGTATATATAAACTTTATTATTTTTGCAAGCTTTTTTTAATTTTATTTTTAATAAAGAAAATAAAAAATAAGCTTTAGCTTACTGCGCCAAAGCTTACAAAATATTAAATTATTTTAGACATTCCACTCATTCATGAACTCTTCTATGAAATTCTTCATATAATCGGTGCGCCGAATAGCCTCTTTTTTAGCGGCAGAAGTGTTCATTAAATCAGTTAAATGAAAAAGTTTCTCATAAAAGTGGTTAATCGTAGTTTCGACATGACCACGATATTGATCATGACTAACTAGCTTCACAGGCTTAATCTCAGGATCATAGATCTTGTTGCCGTGCTTGCCGCCATAAGTAAAAGCGCGGGCGATGCCAATAGCACCTAAACTTTCTAAGCGGTCTGCATCTTGAACGTATTTACCCGTCAGTGGCAAATTATAGTGATGCTCGATATTAGCTGAAAAAGACATGTGCTGGATAGTAAACAAAATATCCCACACTTCTAAATCATTAAAACCAACTTGTGGCAATAATTTTTTAATCTCTTCAACCACCTTATCTGGATCATCACAGATCTTTTCATCAATTGTGTCGTGCAAATAACCACCAGTTTTAATAATTGCTACTACACGGCTATCGCTATGTGCATCAGGATGATCTTCCAGATACATTTTGCTAGCCAGATTAGCTACGCGTTGGCCATGGTAAAAGTCATGGCCGGTCTTTTCATCTTTTAAATGTTCTTTAGTAAATTGAATGACTTGATCGATATTCATTATGCCATTGAATCCCAAGCTTCTACTGGGGTAGCTTCGCCTTCCCAGATCTTAACCAATTTTTCTGGTACGTATTGCTTTTTAACAACAACCTTAAAGAGGTATTCATTAAACCAGTCGTCGTCCATTACGAAGTAGCCCTTTTCACCGACTTTAGTGCCCCAAGAGTTTTCGATCTTCCATTGACGAGGCTTGCCGTCAACTACGTCTACTCCAACCATAGTCATAGCGTGAGTTGAACCAGAGGCACCAGTTTGGAGACGTTCCTTCTTGTTTAACTTAGTTTCAATATCAAAAATGGTATCGGTTTGGTAGAGGCCTTTTGACAAAATACCCTTTTGACGGTCGCTTTCTTTACCTACATCACAACCAAACCAAATAGTTTCGCCGGCTTCAAGTTGCTTAATGGCAGCTTCTTTTAAGTTATCAATTTCAGTATTCAAAAATTGAACTGGAGTGCCGCCTTCCACATTGTCTTCAAATGGCAATGCGTAGAGTTTATCAAATTCATGATCTGGTGCGTTGAACAAAACAATGTAGTCATCAAGATCATCAGTAAAGTAATTGTGGAAGAAATCAAGTGGAGTTAAGTCGCCGTCAAAATGATATTTGCCATCGTCGTCCTTAAATTCAAGGTCAAACTTTTGTACTGGTTCACCAAAGGCAATGACAGCCATGCGGTAGACTTCACTTAAAAATTCTTGACGCTTAGCTTCAATTTCATCAGTCTTGTTTTCTTGAGCAAGCTTACGCAAAACAAGGCCATCTTCACGCAACTTCATGTTTAATGCAGTGTTAAAAGCAGCGGTATTGTTAGCAGTAAAGCTTTCTTCTTGAGCATAAGTTGGTACTAAACCATATTTTCTAATCAAAGAAACAGCCATTGCCCATTGACCACCATCTGTGTCAGGTCCTTGCATGTAAGTGTGAACGGTACGATCATCAAGAGGACGGTCTGCAGTGTTTAAGATATTATCAAAGAAAATATTTGCGCGCTCTACTCTGTCCCAGAAGAAGAGATAGTTTTGTGAAAAGGTAAAGTTCTTAGCCTTGTATTGTTTTGCAAAGCCATGACGAAGAGTGTTCAATGCCGCAAACAACCAGCAACGACCTGATTGCTTTTGGTCAGTTACATTGTCAGTTGGAATTTCAATTGAAAAAGTGCGGTTTAATTTTCTAACGCCTTCGCTGTTAAAACTGGCCTTTTGTACGCCGTTATTAACAACTGCAAGTTCTGCTACGCGATTTTGTGGTTTTTCATCATATTCTTGTTGGAATTTGGCAATCTCTGCCATTGTAAGCTCGTGTTTCATTGATTTTCCTTTCTCGTTTAAAAATCATTCACCAATTGTCATCATTTTAGCATTATTTTGCATAAAAAAAAGCCGCTTCCCAGGTTTGAACTGGGAACCTCCTCCTTACCACGGCGGTGCTCTACCTATTGAGCTAAAGCGGCGTCTTTATTGTAACAGATATAAAGTTGCAATAAATTAAATTGGTCGTAAATTACAATATTAAGTTGGACACTTTATGCAGTTTGATAGATATTGTCTAACTCTTTTTCAAATATTTCATCTGGTGTGTGATATGCCAATTGTTTTCTTGGCATTGTGTTCATTCAGGTTTCAATATCAATAACTTCCTAAAGTGTGTAGTTATCAATACGATCACCTTTAGGAATGAAGCGACGAATTAGTCCGTTATGTCTTTCAACACTGCCTTTATCACAAAAGATATTATTCCAGTGCTCCTGATAGTTTTCATGCAAATCATTAAAAGCCTGCATAACACTGGCAGAGGTCTTATCTGGAATACGGATAATTAAGAATTTAGGGCTCTTTCACAGAGAGCCAATAATACTTTATCATCTTTTGTCTTATGGTCTAATACTAAATCACATTCCCAGTCGCCAAAACGATTGCGCTTGTCTATTTCTTTTGGACGCTCTTCAATACTTCGTCCAAGCTTCTTTTTGCTCTGGCGAACACGTTTAGACTTGGTATTACGTTTAAGCTTCTCAGGTAAATCGGCGCTTCTAATGCCAATTAAGCCTCGATCTACGTAATTATAAAGCGTTCTTGTGCAGACTACTTCTTGGCTAGAGAACAATCCTGTTGCAGTAGCGCGGCCCCAGCAAGCATCTAAAGACCAGTGATAGTCGTAAAAATGATTTGTCACATAGTCAATGAATCTTTTGAGTTCAAGGTACTTGAGCTTACGACCAGAATTTTTGCGATGATTCTGATAGGCTTCTTGACCAACTTCTGCTTTATAGCGTTTAACTGTCCCATGATAAAGGCTAACAGTGCCACGTTTAATTTCGTTTGAAATAGTTTGTGGTGAACAGCCTAGTTCTCGTGCGATAGAGCGCATAGATCTATTATCTTTACGACGAATTTGAATCAAAACACGTTCTTCATAGCTTAAATGTTTTCCACGAGAATGTTTAATCATGGTAGAATTATTAGAAAGGGTCATTTGAATACCTCGTTTTAAAAATGTTTTTGTGGTTATTAACATTCTATCAAACAAGGTTCAAATGACCTTTTTTAATTTAGGCCGAAGTGTCCAACTTCATTTTACAATCGGCCATTTTAAATGGGCATATAAAAATTTGGTATTTAAAAATATTAACAATGTATCTAAAGAATTTTTAACTAAAATAATAGTAGGAGATATTCTCAACATTATCGAAATATAGATGTCTCAAGAAATTCCTGATCATCCGCAGAATTTTTCAAAAATATTTTTGATATTAATGGACAAATCAATTAATGACTTAACGTCAAATTAAACGGTAACAGATACATTTACCTGATTTTTACCATATAGCTTATTAATACATTTCTTCATAAAATAAATTGGAGGCTGGACTTTTATAGCTCTGGTATATTTACGACCTGGTCGGACTGGAACAGTATAACGACTGATTCTATTTAAAATTTTAAAGAAAATTTGATCAGATGAGGATTCAAGATAGTACTTATGAATGATAGAACAAGCCATTTTGAAGTTGATAATATAGCTATACTTGCAATGCTTTTGCGGCACATAAGCCTGACAGTCTATCTGACTGTTTACATTGAACATGATCATATGAGCTAACATTTCCATTTCAATGAATTTATCTTGCTTAGAATGAAATTGTACACAGCCCAAATCGTATTTTAATTTTCTAAATGAACTTTCAATACCCCAACGCATGTGATATAGCTCTTTCATACGTGACAATGGGAAATCTTTTCGATTCAAATTCGTTAAAACAACTTCCCATTCTTCTTTGCCAGAATCTGGGTCATTGATTCTAAATTTACAGGCTCTAAATTTAACTGTACAGAAATCTTCGAAATCCCAGCGAGAGTCTTTAGTATTCTTGGAACGAACTTTTTTATAATGCTTCTTTTTGTGCATTACTAAATGGATGTTTTCATATTGATGATGAGTAACATAATATCGACTAGAAATTGTAACCCTACAACTAATATCGGTATCATATTCTTGAGCAGGCAATGAAATTATTTCTTTAACTCCACCACCAGTGTCAATTCTGGTGCGAATAACATAATAACAATTTGACATACGATTACAATTTTCAATTAGATTAAAACTGCTGTAGTCACGATCCATCGTGACAATATATGGACCACATTCTAATCTTTTAAGCATTTCAATAGCTGCGCTACGTTCATCCATTTTAGTTTTTGGTTGGAAAACACAATCTTGATAAGTATTATTAAGTAAATCGTAGATAGCATTAGCGTGCAGTTGACAAATAGGTTTAGGAGAATGATTAGCTATTATATTTTTAGAATTTGGATTGAAAAGCTGGTTAAAATCAGAACCATCAATAGCGAAAAGACGATACTGATGATCTAAAAGCTGCACATTAGATAGCCCTTGATTAAATGCATTTAAAATATGTTTAAAACATTCAGGCGTTAGCTTAGATTTTTGTTGGACATAAGCAGAAGCTGTCATCAGCTCATCTTCATCTTCAAAGGTATCATCAAGTTCTTTTTCCAAACTATTTCCTTGCATATTAAGAGTAGTTTTAATCAAGGTAAAGGCATCAAGCTTACGCTTTCTAGTAAAAGCAGAAGATGAGTCAATAAAATCATGGATATGATCTGCAGTTTCATTGATAATTAGATCTAAGCGCTTTAAAATATTGGTATGAAGGTTTTTCATATTAATACCTGAACTTTCTATGAAAGACCCGAATAATATAGTGATGAGAGGAAGGGCTTCAACCTTCCTCTTTTATTTTACGAAGAAGAGAGTAAAAAGAGTAAAAAAGAACTCAAATCAATAACGATTTGAGTTCTTTAAGAACAACTAAGTTTTGACAATGTCTTATCTTACTAACTTCAATTCTTCATCTAACCTAATTTCTTATTTTTTGAGAAATATAATTTTAAAGCTTAGTCGATAACACGCTTAGCTGATGATGGGAAGAATGATGCTAAGGTTTGAGTCTTAACATTTTGACCAGGAGCTGGTGCGTGAACAAACTTACCGTTACCAACGTAAATACCTACGTGTGAGTTACCCCAGAATAACAAGTCACCCTTCTTAAGCTTCTTAGTTGAAACTGCAACTGACTTACCAAGAGTAATTTGACCATAAGTAGTTCTTGGCAAAGTCTTGTTGATTGCGTTCTTGTAAACGTAAGTAGTCAAACCTGAGCAATCGAATCCGTAAGGACCAGTTGCGCCCCAGATGTAAGGCTTACCGATTTGCTTCTTAGCAAGCTTAACAACTGCATCACGCTTCTTGTCAGCTGCTGAAACTTTCTTAACTGATGAATCAGCTGGAGTGTTTATTTCAATATCTGAAGTAGAGTTATCAGTGTTTACAGTAGTAGTATTAGCACTATTAACGTCGTCAGCGTGAACAGTGGCTGCTGGAACATTAACAGTTGCAAGACCTGTAAAGAAAATTGATAAAGCTGCTGTATATTTAACTAAAGTACGTTTAAAACTCAAAATTTATTTTCTCCTTAAAATTATTTTTTATTTTTAGTTTTTTAAATTCATTTATTTAGTGATCTCTTAGATCAGTTGACGGTTTATATAATACCGTTCAAATGTTACATGAATGTTTCAAAAAAACTACCATCCCGTTAAGAAACGGTTCAAAATGAAAAATAATCTGTAATAAAGAGAAATGTTATTGTTCTTTAAGCCTTGATACTATTGAGTCAAGCGCTGCTTTAGTCTTTGGTAAGTCATCGTTAACTAATATATGTGCGTATTGTTTCAAATCATCTGGCAAAAGGTTTAATTCGCTGCCGCTTAGGCGTTCCTTGATCTTTTCAGAATCGTCGCCACGCTTCAAAAGTCGCTCTTTTAACTCCTCTTTGGTTGAAGTTGTTACATATAAGAAATAAACTTTATCGCCTAATTGCTTAACATAAGTGTAAACACCCTTGATATCGACAATCAGCGACACTAGATCATGTTTTTTCCAAGCGAGGTTTAAAGCTTCACGACTTGAGCCATATTGATATGAACCATATTTAATATGTTCAAAAAAGTGCAATTGCTCAAATGTTTCATCTGTTTCAAAATGATATGATACATTCTGCTTTTCACCTGGACGCATGGGACGCGTAGTATGGGTTAAAACGCGCGGAATGTCATATTTTTCATTTAAATAATCTGAAATAGTCGTCTTGCCAGCACCACTTGGGCCTGCAATCAAAATTATTTTTTTCAAAAGAAATTCCCCTCACTTGAAAATATTGCTTTTATATATTACCATTCCAATGTTACAAAAGACTAAGACTTTTCATTGGAAAGGAAAATAAAACTATGAAAAAAGCAGATGTAAAGGTTGGCGCAATCGTTGGCGCTAAGTCAGAAGAAGAACTTAAAAAGCCATTCCAAGGCAAAGTTGAAAAAATTTACGAAAATTCTGCACTCTTAGCTATCACTTCATACGATCCCGTTGATGCAACTTCAGTTAGCGACTTAAACAACAAGATCGTAGTTAACTTTAAGAACTTAAAAGCTGCTCGTGCTGCTAAGAATAGTAAGACTGCTTCAACTAACGAAGTTAAGGTAGAAAAGATTGCCAAAAAAGACGGCAAGAAGTCTGACAAGGACAAGAAATAGTTCAAATTAATAAAAGAATCCCGCGTGCTTGTTTACGCGGGCATTTTTTTTGCCTAAAATTATAAAGATATTGAAATTATAGAGGGAAGAAAATGAAAGAAAAAACAAGAACCGTCCTTTATTGGTTCATTTTGATTCAGCCATTTTTGGACTTGTATTGGTTCTATAATGGAAAGCTTGCCGACGTTCTGCCGTTCACGTTGCCAACCATTATCAGAATCCTTGCCGTTTTTGTCATTTTTTGCATGTTTTTTAGTCAAAAGCAAAATTGGCAAAAGCTTGGTCAAGAAAAGTGGCTGATCGTTTATCTGGCATTATTGATCGTTTATTCGATATTGCACTTGATTCACGTTAGACACTTCAATAGCGTGAACCCTAATGACTACAATTACTCCACAGTTAGTGAAATCTTTTACTTGATCAGAATGATTTTGCCACTGCTCGTCATCTTTTTTACAAAAGAACTCGACTTTACCAAAGAGCAATTTAGACACGTTATTGAGGGTATCAGCGGACTTTTCTCATTCACGATTGTCATTAGTAACCTCTTCGTAATTTCGCTGAGAAGTTACGAAACTGGCTTTATCAGTGCCAATATCTTCGAGTGGTTCGTTAACCCTAACATCGGCTACTCACACATGGCGTCAAAGGGCTTCTTCAACTTCGCCAACATGGTTTCAGCCGTACTCTTCATGTTAATGCCGCTCATGCTGTATTTCATGTTCAGCCATTTCAATTGGAAGACTGTAACACTGAATGTGGTGCAAGCTTTAGCGATGATCGAACTTGGTACTAAGGTTGCCTTGATCGGGTTAATCGGCGGCATTATCGTTGGAATTTTGTTATACGTTTTCCATTTATACATCGTTAAAGATGTGAAGAAAAATGGTAAGGCGATTGTCGTGGCTCTGCTGATTGAAGCAGGAACTTTGGCGATCATCCCCTTTGGCCCAGCAATTCAGCGCTACAACTACGAAAAATATCTAGCTCAACAATCCGATAATAGTTTGACGCAAGCCAAGGAAGAATTGGCAGCTGGACTTAAGAAATACCCAAGTGGGCAAAAGCGCAAGGAATTTTTAACTAAATTCATCGGCGAGCACTATCAAGATTATGCTTTAAACAAAAAGTTTGTCGTTAAGAGCTATCCTTACAAATATGATCCAGAATTTTGGCTTAAGATCATGAATGAGCCGGGAACTTCCAGAATGGAGAACCGCCATGTCGAAAAGGCGATGCTGGATCAAGTGGTTAAGACTAACAATAATAAGTTAGATAAGGTATTTGGTATTTCTTATACTAGAGAGACCAATATCTTCAACTTAGAGCGCGACTTTACTAGTCAGGTATATTCTCTTGGCTGGGTGGGGATGCTCCTTTTCATTGGCCCATACGTAGTAATTATGCTTTATGCAATAGTTAAGTGGCTGTTAAACAAAAAGCGGCGGACGTATCTTATTAGCTCGATGCTGGTATCGATTGCCTTCATGCTGTTTGCGGCATTTTTATCAGGCAATGTAATGGACTTCTTAACCGCCAGCTTTATCCTGGCCTTTATGGAAGGCGGATTGCTTAGCGAATTGAAGAAAGAAGACTAAGTATTTCATGCTATAATATCAACTGTTGAATAGATTGATTTATACATAATAAGCGATCGAAATATAACACAAAAACCGTTACCTTGTAGTGACCCAAGAAAATTGGACACTTTATTGATATTAAGCTATTAAGGATTGA
>NZ_CABUIW010000022.1 GCF_902491705.1 uncultured Lactobacillus sp.
TAGGTAAATCAAACCAGTTTTCTTTTGCAATACCTCGTGGTTTATCAAGTCTAAGTTTACCATTAACAATCTTAGCTCGATCAGTTTTAAAACCTTGTCTTGGAGCTTTCTTTGACTTAAATCTGGGCATTCCCCAATCAGGTTGAGCTTTATCAAAGAAGTTCTTCCAAGCATTAGCCAAATCTTTAACGGCTAATTGGAGACAGCGAGCAGATAATTCGTATTGCCAATCCTCTTTATTAGCAACTAATTCATCACGAACTCTGCGTTCATTAGGGCTTAAATTATCTTGATCATTCAAAGTATGAGCTTCATACATTGCTTGCCAAGTTTCTAAGCCTTTATTCCAGCAGTATCTGCGATAGTCACACAAAGCATCAAGATGCTTTTGCATGGTTTTATTTACTTTTAGCTTAACTACCTGTGTTTTAATCATCTGTCCACCTCCTATGCAAACACAAGTTTAGCAAACAGACGTTTAAACACAAGCGAACAAAATATTAAATTTTCAATATAGAACTATTCTCCATGTTTATCTTTCTAAATAGTTCTAATTTCTACATTTTTCTATACTTATCTACATTTTGGCTAACAGTTAACTTCCTCCCTTTTCATTAACAAATATTGTATCAAATTTAGCGTAAGTATGCTGTATAGAAAAAGTAGCCGGCTTGCACAAATGCCAAAGTCGCAATAAAAATTCTAACTGGCTTTTCAGGAACACGTCTTAAAATGGCAGGCCCAATATAGCCACCAATAAACATACCGATTGCTAACGGAATAGCTTGAAGCCAATAGATGCGTGAAGTAAACATGAAAATTATCAAGGCAACTAAGTTAGCGAAACCACAGACTACGTTTTTAATTGCGCTGATTACAACAAATTTTTCATTGGTAATATAGGTTAAAAGAACCAATACAATAACCCCGCCGGCTGCACCAAAGTATCCAGTATATATCCCCATAATTAAAAGTGCAGCTAGGTAGATTATTCTAAGCCATGTTGGCTGCTTTTGCGTATTTAACACTTTATGTTTGCCAGATACTAGAATCATAACTCCAGAAAAAGCGATAAAGATTGGCACTACTTTTTCAAAAACGCTAGATGGAAATGAAAGAAGCAACATGCATCCCACAATAGAACCAAGAACAGTAAAGATGGTATAAAACCACGTTTCTTTCCAGTGTCCCTTCAATTCCTTAGTTGATGAAACGGTTGATCCAATACTTGTCCAAATTAATGCCGCATCATTAGTTACGTTGGCATAAACAGGAGGAATTCCTACTGCTAGCAGTACTGGATATGAAGCAAGCGAAGCCATCGATGCGATTGATGATAATAATCCACCAGCAACCCCACCTAATAATAAGAAAATAATTGTCCAGATTGTCATTCTTAGTTCCTTTCTAAAAATTGTCTAGTCCATTATAATTCTTATAGAGATTAACGCAAAAAGAAGGTACTATATGTCAACATTTGATACATTGATATTCATCCCCGAAGGTAGTCTTTTAAATGAAAAACTAGCTGAAAAGACTGCCCTGCGCCAAACTTTAAAACATTTTGGCATCGATTGGGGACCAGCAGAACGACTAAAATACACCAGCTTGCAAAAACAATTTAAAACTTTATCAAACGATGAACAAATTGATCTATCTTTGAACACTTTTTTGGATAAAGATATTAGTGAAACTCGTCCAGTTTTTAATGACCTAATGAAAGAGCAAACTAGATTGGTCAAAGGTACACCTGACTTTCTAGATCAAATTAGTTCTCTACGCTTGATTTTACTTGCTAAAGAAACGAGAGCACAAATTGAGCCACGTCTTGCTCCATCAGAACTGCTTAGTTCATTCGACCACGTTTATTTTGCGGATGATTTTAAAGAAAAGTTACCTAATAAAAACATCTTTTTCAAAATTCTTAAAGATCATCCCGAAATTGATCCCGACACTGTTTTAGTAATTGGAACTAACCTTGATGAAGAGATCCAAGGCGCAGAAAATGCCAATTTAAAGTCTTTGTGGCTTGCACCTAAAAAGGATAAGACTCCTATTTCACCACATCCTACTTTGCATTTAAGTAAATTAACAGACCTCTCATTTTATTTAGACATAAATTAACTAGTATAATTAATGTAATAAAGAAAGGATGATTCTAATGACAAAAGTTGCTGTAGTTTTTGCAGATGGCTGTGAAGAAGTTGAAGGTTTAAGCGTTGTTGATGTTTTGCGTCGCCTTAACGTTGAATGCGATATGGTTGGTTTAACTAGTACAAAGGTTGACGGTGATCACCATATTGAAATTACTTGCGATAAAGTTGTTGACGATAGTTTGCTTGATTACGACTTGGTTGCATTCCCTGGTGGTATGACTGGTTCAGCTAACTTGCGTGATAACGAAAAGTTGCGCGACTTAATGGTTAAGCGCCACGAAGAAGGCAAGTGGGATGCTGCAATGTGTGCTGCTCCTCGTGCTTTGGCTCGCTACGGTGTTTTAGATGATGCTGACTTCACTTGCTACCCTGGCATTGAAGAAGAATGCTTGAAAGATCAACCAAATGCTCACTTCTCAGAAAAGATCACTGTTACTGATAACAAGCATAAGATTGTAACTAGCCGTGGTCCTGCTACTGCTTGGGCATTTGCTTATGCAATCGCAGAAGCACTTGGTGTTGACACTAAGGCATTAAAGAAAGGCATGCTTTACGACTACTTAGCTGATAACATCAAAGACAGTTTGTAAAATTAATTGCATTTGAAAAGACATCCCTGGTTGAGGGATGCCTTTTTTGCTTGATTATTTTTCTAAAGCTGCAATGGCAATTGTCTCGATTTCTGCAGACATTGTTGGATTCATTCGTTGTTCAGGATCCAAATTAATGCTGTCATAGAGCGCCTTATACACAATATTTGCTCGAATTAGATCAACATTTTTAACAAGCTCGCGAGTAGTCTCAGCTTGTTTGTGATAATGCTTAATCAATTCTTCTGCGCCGGCTTTACCAGCTAATTTAAACTTAACGCCATCCATTTCGGAATCATTTTTAAAATTATCTAAATCAGCCGCTAATTCAGCATCTGTTTCTTTGGCAGAAAAATCAGCGAAAATTGCATTAGCCATATCTTTTACTTCACGTGGATCTGTCGCATCCATGTTTTCATACTTGCCAATTTCTTGTTTTAATTTTTGATAGACTTCTGCCTTACTTTGAATCATTTTTAACTCCAATACTTTTGTGATTAAACAAATAAATTATACCTAAGTAGATTATACAAAAAATCAATAAACTAACTATCCACATCGGAAAGATACTTGTCATTGTGAGTGCAAAACCGCTTTTGGCGTTCAGCGTTAGCTTTACGCCAAACAATGTAGAAATGAGTGGTACTTGTTTTTGTGTCCATAGAGCAAAGAGAAAATATGCTACTAAACAAATTATCCAAATACAGATTGGCTTGATTAGTGATTTCAAAAAAGACTTAACCTTCATTGCTATCGTCCTTTCACTTAAATATTACAAATACGCAAAAACCGTAATCAAAAAATTTAATATGCTGTGACTCAAAATCGGCATTTTTATATCATCGGTCTTCTGATATACGTACCCAAATATTATTCCATCAAGTACTTTATCCAAGAAAAAGATGTCTAAGTCGGCATTATGAAAGATAGCAAAAATTATTGCTGTCAATAAAATTGAAATCCATGGGTTCAGTCTTTTAAATATGCCTTTTTGTATGCCACCTTGAAAACACAGTTCTTCCACAATTGGACCTACGACAACGACACCAAGAATTAACAAAATTGCTAATTTACTTCTTAAAGTTGCCGTCATTATATCAAAGCCATTGGATTTAACTATCCTGCTAATTATGTAGGCGAAGATGAATGAGATAATCCCTCCGGCGATAGCAAGGAGCATGCCTTTCATATTTACCTTTTTATTAAAAGCAATTTTATTTCCAGCTAATTTGCAAAAATACCACTCTACGATAAATGCAATGATTGCAAACAGAATAAATAGCAAAATATTGCGAGATAAATTTACGCTACGCATTGCTTCATTAAATTCGGCTTGGCTATTCACTGAAAAAACTGGCGTTTCTTCCAGTGTAGGCAATTGGCATATTGCCATACTGAAAAGAGCACAGATGACAAGGCCCAGATATTTAAATACAGTTTTGACGATTTTCATGGTACTTACTCTTGTCTTATTTAACTTTATTCTTTTTTAGCTGCAGTTTTTCTTAATTTAAACCATTTATATTGCATGAAAAGTACATCAATTACACCTGAAATGAATCCAAATAGCAATACTCTTCGTACCCATTGCCATGGAATTTCGTTACGAAAGATTATTCCAAGTAAAAAAATAAAGCAGACAATATAACCAGCAGATAAGTTTGTCTTCAACTTTTTGTATTTTTCACCACTCATATTTTTCTCCAATTATAAATTTCTATCCTTTTCAATAAACCACTGACGAGCAAAATCAATCAGCGGACGAATATTAATTACTTTAATAATGCCATGTCCTAATTTAACTTGCGACCATTCATTAGGATATTTCTCTTCAAAAGCTGCACCTAAATCATTGAAGTCATCATAGCTATCAAGATCTACATTTTTATAAATAGTCCAAATAGTTTTACCATTTTCATCTCGACCAGTAGCTGCATCATAGTCATTAATCTTTCGATTGATTGTCGATTCTGCTAAATGCAGTACGGTACAAGTTTCATAATCTGTTCCTAAAAAGATAGTCTTACCATTATTTTGATACAAATAATCTAGCGGACTTTTTGCTCCATATGGCAAATCCATCGGCTGAGTAGCAGCTAGTTCTTTAGCTTTTTTGCCCCAAATTGCTAATGGAAGATATGGATGATTGCTACGATATACACCTGGACACGTTCTAAAATATTCCGGCGTTTTACCAATTCCTACAGTTACTGAAGTTTGAGGATTATATGGCGGCATATTATCTCTAACTTTTTGAATTAAATCTTTTCTAACCGGTGGATACATCCAAATAGCCGGATCGCAATTTTCTGATACTTGCGACGGCATAATTAAAGTTCCTTCACTCAGCACTTCTTCAAGTGCATCAACAATAGTTTCTGAAGCTCCTGGCACATAATAGAACTTGCTCAAAGCAGTATGAACGATGCATTTGTCGTTGGACTTGATGCCTAAAGTATATAAAGCATCCTTGAAATCATTCTTAGTAGTTACATTTTCAATTAAATTTTCAGACATTATCTTTTTCCTTTTCTATTTAACAAGAATTATTGACTCGGTCTGAAAAATACTACTCTCGTTTTAATTTCCATATTGTTGATTTTGTTTTTCTTGTTACTCATTGTTTGCCTTTCATTACAAAACTTAAAGATACGCTAAAAGCGTGATCATCAAATTCATTATACTATGACACACGATCGGCATTTTTATGTCATCAGTTTTCTGATATATGTATCCCAATATTATTCCAGCTATCACTTTTTCTAAGAAGAAAATATTCACATCAGAATTATGACAAATAGCAAAAATTATCGATGTCAAAATAATGGCAACCCATGGATTCAGCTTCTTAAATAAGCCCTTTTGAATAGCACCTTGGAAATATAATTCTTCTAAAATTGGACCAACAATATTTACCCCAAGAAGTAATATGATTGCCAATCTGCTTCTTAAAGTTGCAGCCATTATGTCAAATTGAGAAGAATGAGCCATTAAATTAATCACCCAAGCGATAAAAAATGAAACTATTCCTCCACTTATAGCAAGGACTAAATTTTTTAAAGTCACTTTTTTATTAAATATTATTTTGTTCCCTGCTAATTTGCAAAAATACCACTCCCAAGTGAATGCAATAATTGCAAAAAGCACAAATAATAAAGCATTATGAGACAAATTTACATCGCGCATTACTTCATTAAATTCTGCTTGATTGTTCACTGAATAAGCTGGTATTTCCTCTAACGTAGGTAATTGAAACATTACAAAGCCAAGAAAAGCACATACAATAAGCCCCAGCCATTTAAATGTGCATTTGATAATATTTTTCATCACAGCCACTCTTCTACAAAAAGTAAAGCTATTACCTAATTCAATGAAGATGGACAATAATTAGAATAATTTATAAACTTTTGTCCATCTTTAATTGACCAATCATGAATTCCCGCATCTCCAGTAATAAATTTCACATTTGATCCTACAGGTAATTCTAAAAATGCTTGATACAAGCGCATAATCATTCCGCCGTGACTAACAATCACTATTGTTGAGTTAGATGCATTTTCACTAATAATCCTTGAAAGGACAAATTCGGCTCTCATTCTAAATTCAAGTTCACTTTCTTGGTGATAATGTGATTCATGCAAAGCTGTGGGAACATTGGGATATTTTTCATATGCTTCTTGAAATGGTAATCCTGCTCTCAAACCATTATCAAACTCCTGCAGCTTATCTTCTGGAATAACTTTTAAATTTACTTTCTTTGCTATATGATTAGCAGTTTGCATTGCACGTTTTAGAGTACTTGAATATATTTTATCTACTCTATAATTTTCAAAAATATATTCAGCTGTTTTTTCTGCTTGTTGATGGCCTTTTTCGGTTAATGCAAAATTTGCCCTACCTTCACAAACTTTTAAAATATCCGCTTCACTTTGGCCATGTCTGATTACTAGTAGTCTCATTTTCCCCTCCTAGATTATTCTTTTTATTTTCTAGTTAATCATATTTTCGATTTAAAAAATACTATTTATAGCACAAAAAAAGCATCCCCGATTGGAGATGCCCTTTTATATATTCAAATAAGATCCTTTTTACAAAGTTGCCCACTTCTTATGGAAATGATTAAACAAGTTCTTCTTTTCACTCAAGAGCAAAAGTATTTCTTGTTTATCAAAAACGTCTACACCATTGCCATTTAACAAATTAATAATATTTAGTAGATTATCATATTTTATCTCTCTTAAATCAAGATCGATTACTTCATTATTTTTCAAATTTAATACAAGAGATAAACGATCAGGATTGAAATCAAAAGGACTTATTCTTACATTCTTTTTATAAATAAGTTGAGCTTGCTCTATCTCATTGAAAGAGATTTTTCTTGGCTCCATTTTAGTCAAATTGATTAATTGACTAAATTTCTTTAAATCATTGTTACTGTAAGAAAAAATTTTTATTTCTTTATCATTTATCAACCAATATGAATTAAAGCAAACAGGCAAAGTAACAATAAGTCCAAGTACTAAAACAATAGCCAAAACCCACCAAGGCTGGTAACCAAAACCAGTAAAAAGCAAAGCTACTAATACAACAATTACTATACTTAGAAATATTGATAAAACACTTGGCTTTTTACCAATCATTTCCATATCATTTAATGACGAATCAGATGCAACCTTTGCAGGATATAATTGATGATTTTTAATTAAATCCTGTCTATTTAATTCTACGTTTTTCATTTTATTTCGCCTCGCAATGCAATTAATGAAATCGTTTTCTTTGCGTATATTATACCCCCCAACACAAAAAAGCATCCCCGATTGGAGATGCTTTTTGTATATAAACGTAAAATCCAAAGATTAACGCTTTGAGAAAAAATTACTCCAAAAAATGATACTTAAATATTTTTTAATACTTTTTAAACCCTATTAAAATGCTATTTCTTAAATTTAAATTCTAAGAAAAAGTAAGAATATGGAATAAAAAGTACTAAAAATTATAAAATCGTGACCAACTGTGACCAAAACTGATAGTTTTATCTGCTATTAACTTTTCAAAACACTTTCTTATTAGTTAAAAAATAAGAGAGTGCTTTTTTAATAATTTAAATTTGAATATTATTCTTACTCCTCAATTTAATCCCTATTTTTAAGCATAAAAACTTTGTGTTCATTCTCATCATCTTTAATATATTTAAACCCTGTACGTTTAGCCACATTTTGACTAGCTAAATTATCTTGTGCAGTTCGTAAAATCAAATATTTTAATTTCAATTGATTAAATGCATATTCAATCAAAAATTCCACACACTTAGTCATGATTCCCAAATGCTGAAAATCACTTGATAGCCAATAACCAACTTCACCAGATTTTTCATTTAATTTATGCAAATCAATCATCCCGGATGGTTTTTCATCAACCAAAATAATTAAGTTAAACGCTGTTCCATCAACCATCTTTTGTTGGAACATTTTTATAGAATTTGCCTCTTTTTCGACTGAATCGATATTATTAGCCCACTTCAAGTACTTAGAAAATTGTTTAATATTCTTCTGTAATTGATTAAACAAGTCTTCTGCTTGCCAAGTTTCAGGCAAAATTAATTTTACAAAATGATTTTTTATTTCAAAGTCATACAAAGTAAATGATTGCATTATTCCCTCCACAATTCAGATTTTTATTGTAAGTTAATTATTTCATTGATTTTAGGTGCTAATAGATTTTCTTCTAAAGTCATGTCAACTGGCTTATAAGCATAATCAATATAATTCTCAGATTCTTCTACAGGTAAACCGCCTTCACCTTGAATTGAATACCAATAAAAATAGGTATATCCATCAATATTTTCTTCTTTAAAGACGCTTTCAACAAACATTTTTTCATTTTTCATTGTTGCTACAGTATCTTCATGATGAGAATTCAAAAAATCCATCCATTCTTAAGCTTTTTTCTCTTTGCCCTTTTTAATTCTAAAGCGCGTTAATTCAATCTTAGTCATATTATCTTTACCTTTCTTAGTTAAATTATTATTTTAATTATATTCTTATTAAATTCATTTGAAAAGATTATCCTGGAAAAATAGGGATTAAAAAGTATCACTAGATATTTTCAAATCATCTATTTATTTTAACTTTACAATCGAACAGAATCATGATATAAATTTAATGAAAGTTGAAAAGGGCAAAATTTCAATTTTCGTTTTATTCAAAGGTAATTTTTAATTATATTAAATATTATTTTATAGTTCTGATTATTAAATATTAATTTTTATAGTATTGTTTTTTATAATAATTGTTAATCAAAATTGGTTAACAAAAAGGTAATTTTTGATTAGACAATGTATTAAATACATTGAAGAGGTATATTGTTGATTTTTGATAGCTAGTAGTTTGCCCCTGTTAGCTATACATGTTTACATGGTAATCAACTATTTTAAAATTGAATAAATTTTTTAAAAGGAATTAGTTTTGTTATTAATACAACTAATTCCTTTTTTTCGTATAAAAATGTCGATCTATTATTGATGAGGTTCCTCCTCATATATTTCTTAGAAAGCGTATAAACGTTATGAACACATTAAACGGTGAAGCTGCCATGAACAATGGTATTCAATCTATGATTAACAATTGTCAAGTTGCATTAATCAAGACCACTTTAAACGAAAATGGTAACAGCACAGCTCAGGGGATTATTATTCAAGACAACAACCAATATGCTCCAAAACGTAATGGTCAAAAAGTTATTAATCCTAATGCAGGTGTCAACCTTACTGTACACATTACTGGTGACGTACCTGTAATTAACCAATTCATTTTAGGTATCAGATTTCAAAATTTACGTGTAACTTCAGTGTATGCAACCAGTCAACTTAATAGCACATTTGCAAATGTTCATTATGTGTTAGAAGCTGATGGCATCATTTTCCCAAAACAAGAAGGTGAAAGATAGATGTTTGGAAGAAAATATAGAAAACCTACTGACATAAAAATTTACCCTGTTTGGGTTGCACTTTTAATTATTGGAGCAAGTCTAATGATTGGTGGTATTTTAATTAGCTTTATTGGTAGCGTAACTAGCACGACTATGATTAAAGATTCTTGCCTACGCATGGGGTATGAGCTAATTAGATTAAGCCTAATTCCATTCTTAATTGTCCTTATTTACTGGGCAATTAAAACTGTGAAAGAACCTAAGAAGAAAAAAATACTTGCCAATAAGTATCTAAATGCTTGGCTATTTGGAAATCATCTTTATACAGATAGTGATGAAGATTCACAACATATCTACTATCCTGCCTGTGATTACATTAACAACAAATTTTACATTCAAATCCTTCCTGGCTTACAAGTAAAACTAGATCGTGCTTCTAAAGAGGTTGAAAATTACTTCAATTCACTTGGTTACCAAAAATTAGTCATTGGACATTATGTAAAAAATGGCTGGATGGTTTACTGCTTGATTGATGATTTTTCTAAGCAACAACTAAGAGGTATTGATTTAATATCCTCAACTTCAGATTACATTATTAAACTAACCAAAAATATAAAGCTCAATATAGCCAAGAATCCTAATATTTTGATTACTGGTCCAAGAAATTCAGGAAAAAGCTGGTTAGTTTTTTGCTTAATTATACAAATGGCATGTAAGGGATGTCAGTTGTTTTTAATAGATCCTAAAAATAGTGATTTATCTAAACTCTCTAGATTAATGCCCCAAAACCGTGTTGCTACTTCTAAACAAGAAATTTTTAGTCTATTAGAACATTTTGTTGAACTAATGAAGCGTAGAAGAAATTGGTTTAATAATCATGCCAATTTTGGAGTTACCGCCGAGCAATTGGGGATGTACCCTCTAATATTAGTATTCGAAGAATACGGGGCTTTTTCTGCACAATTATCAAATATTGAAAAAAAGAAATTAGATGCGTTACTTGCACAGATAAGTCTTTTAGGTCGCCAATATTTATGCATGTGTGTATATGTTATGCAACAAGTTAGAGCTTCTACTGGTTCACAATTTCCTTCTAGTTTAAAGGAGCAAACAGGTACAATCATTTCTATGGGAGAACTTTCTGAACAAAGCGAAAAATATACTTTTGGACAAGAATATGATATCCCTCAACTTCGGTTATATCAGGGAGAAGGTTTTATTTGGTATGAAAATAACCCAAATGGGGACGTTATTGAACCTTTTATTGCTCCAGATTTATCAAATCTTAATGTTTGGCGCATTTTTCAAAATTGCTTAAAAAGTCAAACTAATGATCCGTCTAAATTATTTGAATGTCACAATGTACCAGCTAGTCAGTACCCTGACTAAGCTGGTTGGGACGACACCTGTGTCGTCCCATTAACTTGATTAACATGTCACATTAGAAGTTATGAAGACTGATCAAGCAATCAATAATAATAAAGTAGTTAAGTCTTACAGATATGGTTCAACCTTAGAAATAACTAATTCTGTCGGGAATAAAAAACAAAAAACGAGGGTGATTACTAAACACAGATACATTAATTTGGCTACTGGTGAAATTAAGAACATGAAAAGAAAAGCTAAGAACCGAGCAGATAACTATAATTCTGTCAAACGTACAATGCGTAAATTAAGACGTTTAATAGCTAACAACTTTAAAGGTGGAAAAAATGAACTTTGGGTCACTTTGACTTTTAGGAATAATGTTATTGATACCAAAGAAGCTTATACTCAATTCAAAATTTTTATGCAAAGGTTACGCAAAGATTATAAAAATATCGAATATATCTGTGTTATCGAGCCCCAACTCAGAGGAGCTTGGCATTTTCATGTACTAATAAAAGATTCAACTGGTAAAAAGTTAACAATACCAAATCAAATTTTAGCCCAAAAGTATTGGAAACAAGGTTTTGTGAACGTTAAAAGACTTAAAGAATCTGATAATGTTGCCAATTATGTTATGGCTTACGTTAGTAATGTTAAACTCCCAAATTCAGAAAATGAAGATCCGAAAAATTCTAAAATCAAGAAAGGCCTTCGATTACACATGTATCCTAATGGTTTAAGAATTTATAGAACTTCACGAGGCATTAAAAAGCCCACGGAGAAAACTGCTCCCAAGAATCAAATTCTAAAGTTCAATCACATTCAAAAGAATCTAAAACCAAATACTATTGTTGAACAATATCATGTTATAAAAGGCGTCCAAAAAGTTTTTAAAACTGAATACTATAATGATTTATCTAACCAAGGAAGTAAATAATCATGACTAAATTACTTACGAGAAAAGAAGCTTGTGAGTACATTGGCGTATCAGAAAAGAGCTTTGATAAAGCATTTAGACAAAACCCTGAATTTAAGCGATTCTATTTAAGTTCTACAACGGAACGATACACCAAAGATAGTATTGATAATTTTATCAATTCACACTTACAAGGCTTTTCCAAAATATAAAAATTGATTAAGGCTGATGGTCCTGTTAAATTATATTTAGCAGATTTGACTATCAGCCTTTTTTGAAAGGATGATACAAATGGCTTCTATTATCAAACGCGGTAAATCATATCGTGCTATTGTTTCTATTACTGAACATGGAAAGCGTAATTTCTTAACCAAGACATTTAAAACAGAAAACGAAGCGAAGGTTTGGGGAACAACTCTTGAACTTCAAAAAGCAAAAGGGCAAAATATTGCCCAACAAAACACATTGTTTAAAGACTTTTACTACTTATATGTCTACACGGTAAAAATAAACGATGTTAGAAAAGCTACTTTTAACAATTATGAAAAAGCGGGTCAAGTAATTGATAAGTTATTTCCTACTGTTAAATTAGGTAAACTTGATGATGTTCAAATGCAAAGCATTTTGGATGAATATGGGAAAACACATTCTAAGAAGACTGTATCAGAATTATTAAAGAAAATTCGTACATCTTTAAGATATGCCTATGCTAAAGGATATATCTATAATGACTTTGCAAGTTTGTTGAAAGCTCATGGTCGTGAACTTCCTAAACGTAATAAGGCTTTAACATTATCTGATTTAGCAACATTAAAGCATTACTTAATTAACCACACTGATGACGAATTTAATTTAATGATTCTGCTAGAAATAAATACTGGTCTAAGACGTGGTGAAATCCTTGGACTTAAACCAGAAGATATTCATTTCGATGGTAAGTATTACTGTGTGGAAGTTAAAAGATCAATTAGCCCCACCACTAATGATACTCATTTAAAAACTAAGCATTCTAGAAGAAGTGTTACTATCCCTAAAGATCTTTATATTTTATTAAAACAAATACCAAGTAGAGAATCTGGTTATCTCTTTGATTGGTATAACTTCAAAGAATCCGAAAAACTTAAAGCTTTACTCAAAAAAATAGGCATCCCTACAACTACATTTCATGGTTTAAGAGATACCCACGCTTCTTTTTTATTTAGCAATAATATGCCTATTTCCTACGTTAGCCGTAGATTAGGCCATGATTCTATTATTACAACTGAAAAATATTATCTTGAATTAATGCCAGAAAAAAAGCACTCGCAAGATGCGAATGCTTTAAATCTATTGGACTCCCTATAACATTGTGACCATAGGTGACCAATTGATGTCGTATAAACGTTGATATAATAACGTTCTTGAACGCAAATATTAACGCTTTGAGAATTGAGAAGCTTTACGGGCTTTCTTCAAACCTGGCTTCTTTCTTTCCTTCATTCTTGGGTCACGGGTTAAGAAACCTGCCTTCTTAAGTGGACCACGGAAGTCTGGGTCAACTTCAAGAAGAGCACGTGCAATACCGAGACGGATAGCTCCAGCTTGGCCTGAGAAGCCACCACCGTTAACATTAACATGAACGTCGTATTGACCGTCAGTTTCAGTTAATGTTAAAGGTTGCTTTAAATCTTTAACCAAGTTAGGGAATGGAATGTATTCATTAACTTCTTTGCCGTTAACAGTAATTGTACCGTTACCTGGTACTAAACGTACACGAGCAACTGAATCCTTACGGCGACCTGTACCTGTGTATGCAGCTTGTTGTGCCATTATTTAACCTCCTACTAGATTAACTTGTTAATATCTAACTTTTCAGGCTTTTGTGCTTCATGCTTGTGATCTTCACCAGCATAAACGTGCATCTTCATGAATTCTTGGTGACCAAGAGTGTTCTTTGGAAGCATGCCCTTAACTGAGATTTCAACCATCTTAACTGGGTTATTAGCAAGTAATTCACCATATGAGATTGACTTCAAGCCACCGCGCCATTCTGAGTGGTGGTAGTAAAACTTGTCAGAAGCCTTTTTACCAGTCAACTTAATCTTTGATGCGTTAATAACGATAACGTTATCACCGGTATCAACATTAGGTGTGTATTGAGGCTTGTTCTTACCTCTCAAAATAGTGGCTACAGCTGCAGAAAGACGACCAAGAGATACGTCAGTTGCATCAATAATGTACCACTTACGTTCGATTTCACTAGATTTTGCTAATGGTGTAGTACGCAATTTAAATTCCTCCGTTTATTTGCAGTTTGAAAACAATAAGTTTCCGGGGCCTATCGTGGACAAACATACTATACTAGAGTACGTCCTTTTTTAGAAAAAGTCAATTATAAATGCTGGTCTTGACGATATTTTTGTGGTATTTCATCATAAAAAACATGATACAAATATAAACCACTTGCCTGGGCTGTTTGACGAACTTCTTGTCTATCTTTTGCTAAAATTACTCTCTTCAAATCATGGACAGGTCTGCGCTCATTTCCTATTTCCAATAAGGCAGCAACCATGATGCGAACCATATTATATAAAAATCCCGAACCAATAAAATCGAATATTATTTCGTTTTCTTCTTCACTTTTTCTGATATTTACATAATAAATAGTTCGAACTTTATCTTCTATTTGTCCGCCACTCGCTGCAAAGCTAGTAAAATCATGCGTTCCTAGCAAATCTTGAGCCGCTTCCTGCATTTTTTTAATATCCAAGTGGTATTGGAAGTGCCCTGTGTAAAATCGCTTAAATGGATTTACAAAGTGATCTAAGCTAACGCGATATCTATACCATTTTCCCTTAATTGAGTATCTAGCATGAAAATCTTCATCAACAATCTGACAATCCGTAAAAACAATATCTGTTGGCATCATTGAATTCAAAGCTAAAATCATGCGGTTAGCCGGAATTGTTTTCCCTGGATAATCAAAATGAATCACTTGTCCAACTGCATGAACCCCTGCATCAGTTCTACCAGATCCTTGCACAATGACGCGCTGACCCTTAGTCATCTTTTTAAGGGCATCTTCAACTGTTCCTTGGACTGTTCGCTGATCTGGCTGCAATTGAAAGCCATGAAATAAATGGCCGTCATAGGCCATTGTCATCTTATATCTAGTTAACATAATTAATGATTCCTAAAAATTAATAGTAACAACACTAATACAATGAAATAAGCTAGCGAAATCAAATCATATTTTGACCAATTTAAGACTCTATATTTGGTTCGACCGCTGCTTCCACGATATCCACGTGATTCCATTGCTGTTGAAAGATCAATCGCAGTTTCCAATGAATGAATAAATAGTGGCACTAAAATCGGCGTAATTGCCTTAGCTCTTTTTATCAAGCCACCATCATTGAAGTCAGCACCACGTGATCTCTGGGCATTCATTATCTTTAATGTCTCGTCAAACAGCGTTGGCACGAATCGCAAGGCAATTGAAATTACCAATGCAATTTTGTCTACAGGCACTTTAAACAATTTTAATGGCTTAAGTATCCACTCCATTGCATCCGCAATCTCAAGAGGCATCGTAGTAACCGTCATTACCGTTGAAATCAGAATAATCAAAGTAAATCTGATAAAAATATAGGCTGCATTGACTAACCCATAGCTAGAAATGGTAAAAATGCCCCATTGCCAATAAATTTTTCCGCCAGTCATAAAGAACAACTGCAATAAGGATGTGAAAAAGATTAACCCAATTAATGGCTTAACCCCATCCCAGAACACTTTAGCTTTTAGCTTAGTTGCCCAAACTGCAGCTAGGCAAAATATTGTAATGATCGCATAGGTTAATGGATTATTTGCCAAAAAAATCACGAAAATAAATAATATTGTAATCAATAATTTACCACGTGGATCCATTTTATAGACAAGAGAATTTCCCGGGATATATCGCCCAACAATTATTTTACTCATCAAACTCTCCCTTCAAATTCTCCTTAATTCCAACTACAAGCTGATCAAGCACTAATGGATTTTCCTTAAATTCATAATTCGTCAGCTCTGATGCAAAAAGACTAGGAGTCGGCTCCATTAAATAATGCTTTTCAAGCCATGCTTTGTCCTTAAAAATATTTTTCGGTTGATCATGCTTAATTAGTCGTCCATGTTCCATGACTAAAACATCATCTGCAAATTCAGCAACATCATCCATATTGTGTGTAACCAAGATTACAGTATGTCCTGCTTTTTGATAGTCGACAAACAGTTTCATCATTTCTTTGCGAGACTTGGGATCTAGACCTGCAGCTGGCTCATCTAAACAGAGTACTTGTGGTTCATTTACCATAACTCCAGCAATAGCTACACGTCTCATCTGACCACCTGAAAGCTCAAATGGAGATTTAGAAGCTATTTCTCTAGGTAGCCCAACCTGATCTAACCATTCAAAAGCTTTCTTTTTTGCTTCTTCTTCAGTAGCACCAAAATTTTTAGGACCAAATTCAATATCCTCTAACACCGTATTTTCAAATAATTGTGCTTCTGGAAACTGAAAAACTAGACTAACTCGCTTACGCAATTCTTTTAAGTTCTTATTACTTGTCTGCGAAGTAATATGATAGCCGGCAATATCTATCGATCCACTGCTTGGCTTAAGTAAGGCATTAAAATGCTGCATAAGAGTAGATTTACCACTACCAGTATGTCCAATCAAAGCAATGAATTTATTGTCAGCTAATTCGAAAGAAACATCATCTAGTCCCTTCTTTTCCATCGTTGTTCCTGGAGAATAAATATAATCTACTTTTTCGAATTTAATTGACATAAGTACTGTTTCAACTCATCTTTCGTTTGTACATCTTTTGGTATTTTAATGCCTACTTGATCTAACTTATTTATCAATTTATTTACAAAAGGAATATCCAATCCAATTTTGCGCAACATTTCTGTTTGACTGAAAATATCTGTTGGTGATCCCTGTGCCAAGATTTTTCCATCGTTTAACACAATGATATTGTCGGCCATATCTGCTTCATCAATATCATGAGTAATAGAAAGAATGGTTAAATTCTTTTCTGCCATTAAGCGCTTAATGATCTTTAGAATTTGATTTCTACCACTTGGATCCAACATTGAAGTTGATTCATCTAAGATAATGATTTCTGGTTCAACAGCAAGAATACCCGCAATAGCTACCCTCTGCTTTTGACCACCTGAAAGATTGGAAGGTTCGGTATTAATATAATCTAACATTCCCACATCTGATAAAACTTTTTTAACGGTTTTTACCATTTGATCTCTTGGAACACCGCGATTTTCAAGACCAAATGCTACATCATCACCGACTGTAGCTCCTACGAACTGATTATCTGGATTTTGAAAAACGATTCCTACTTTTTCTCTAATGTCCCATACAGTTTCTGGATTCAAATCCATTCCGGAAACTGTGATCGTGCTGTCAGAATCTTTATCTGGTAAAAGCAACCCGTTGATTAGCTTGGAAATCGTAGATTTACCGCTTCCGTTATGACCTATTAAAGCAGTCCATGATCCCTTTTTAACTTTAAAATCAATTTTCTTAAGAACAGGTTCTTTAGATTCTGGATATGTAAATGTCACATTTTTAAATTCAATAGCATTATTATTTACCATTACTTCACGCTCCCTTCCAAGTCACTTAATAATAATTGTAACAGAAAAAAGGGCAAAAAAAATCACCCATGAAGAGGGATGATTTTACTCATCTAAGCTAGACTAAGCTTTCGCCATCATCTTTACGCTTATTCTCACTTTCATGGATAATTCTTAATACGTATTAAGTTTTCGATTATTCTAGACTAATTCAAGAATAACCATTGGAGCAGCGTCACCTTTACGAGGAACAGCTAACTTCAAAATTCTAGTGTAACCACCATTACGGTCTTTGTAACGAGGTGCTACATCGCTGAAAAGTTTTTGTAATGCTGACTTAACAACAACAGTATCCTTTTCTTCATGAATATCTGCAACTTCGTCACGTACAAATGCTGCAGCCTTTCTTCTTGAAGCTAAATCGCCGCGCTTACCTAAAGTGATCATCTTTTCGGCAGTCTTGCGAACTTCTTTAGCACGAGTTTCAGTAGTAACAATGCGTTCGTTCATGATTAATTGAGTAGTCATTTCTCTTAGCATTGCTTTTCTGTGAGCACTATCGCGACCTAATTTACGGTATGCCATGGGTTTGCCTCCTTTATTGCCTACTTTAGTCTTCTTGACGAAGTGAAAGACCTAAGTCGGCTAATTTATTCTTAACTTCTTCCAATGATTTACGTCCTAAGTTACGTACACGCATCATATCTGACTCTGTCTTGTCAGTTAACTCTTGAAGAGTGTTAATGCCGGCACGTTTCAGGCAGTTGTATGAACGAACAGAAAGGTCAAGCTCTTCAATTGTCATTTCAAGCTTCTTTTCTTTCTTATCGTCTTCCTTTTCCACCATTACTTCGCTGAATTGAGTATTTGCATCTGCTGATTCAAATACTTTAAAGTGTTCAACTAAGATCTTAGCAGCAAAACTAAGGGCGTCATTAGGCTTGATTGAACCGTCAGTCCAAATCTCAAAAGTGAGCTTGTCAAAATCGTCTCTCTTACCAACACGAGTTGATTCAACTTGGTAGTTAACCTTTTTAATTGGTGAGAATAATGAATCAACAGGAATTACTCCGATTGGCATGTCATCACTCTTATTGTCACTTGCAGTTACATATCCTCTACCATTCTTTACGGCGAGTTCCATATGTAAGTGCCCACCTTCGGCAATGGTACAAATATATTGATCTGGATTCAAGACTTGAACGTCTGCATCAACTTTAAGATCATCAGCAGTCACTGTGGCAGGACCTTCAACGTCTAATTCAATAACCTTTTGTTCATCTGAAAGAGACTTTAATTCAAGTTTCTTTAAATTCAGAATAATCTTGGTTACATCTTCTCTGACGCCAGGAACTGTTGAGAACTCGTGTAAAACGCCATCAATTTGCACATAAACAAGTCCAGTACCCGGAATAGAAGTAAGTAAAACTCTTCTTAAAGAATTACCTAAAGTAGTACCAAAGCCTCGCTCAAGTGGTTCAACAACAAACTTACCGTAAGAATCTTCTTGTTCAACAACGGTAATATTTGGTTTTTCAAATTCAATCATTACTGGGCCCCTTTCAAAACGTAACGTCCTATATTATCAAGGACAAAATTAAACACGACGACGTTTTGGTGGTCTGGAACCATTGTGGGGAACTGGCGTAACGTCACGAATTGCAGTAATTTCAAGACCAGTTGCTTGAAGTGATCTAATAGCAGATTCACGACCAGCACCAGGACCTTTAACAGAAACTTCTACATGTTTCATACCTTGGTCCATTGCACTCTTAGCTGCTGCTTCAGCTGCCATTTGAGCTGCAAATGGAGTAGACTTACGACTACCCTTAAAGCCCAATGCACCAGCTGAAGACCAAGCAACTGCATTACCTTGAACGTCAGTAATCATGACTAAAGTATTATTAAACGTTGAGTGAATGTGTGCTACACCGCTTTCAACATGCTTCTTCACACGACGCTTACGTGCTGTTTTCTTTGCAGGCATCAATAAACCTCCTTATAAATAAAATTAACGGTTTCTCTTAGTACCCTTACGAGTACGAGCATTGTTCTTGGTATTTTGGCCACGAACTGGAAGTCCACGGCGGTGACGAATACCACGATAAGAACCAATATCAACTAAGCGCTTAATGTTCATGCTTACTTCACGACGCAAGTCACCTTCAACACGGTACTTGTCAACTTCAGCACGAAGCTTTTCTTGATCTTCTGGAGTTAAGTCCTTTGAACGAACGTCTTCAGATACACCAGCATCAGCACAAATCTTCTTAGCAGTTGCGTCACCAATACCGTAAATGTATGTTAAGGCAACAACAATTCGCTTATCTCTTGGTAAGTCAACACCAGCAATACGAGCCATAAACTACACCTCCTCTTTTTCTATTAACCTTGACGTTGCTTGTGCTTTGGATTTGCTGGGCAAATTACCATAACACGGCCATGTCTTTTAATAACTTTACAATGTTCACACATTGGTTTAACAGATGGTCTAACCTTCATGTTTCCCTCCGTTACATTATTTTATAAATCGATACGTAATTCTACCTTTAGTTAAATCGTATGGAGACAATTCAACAGTTACACGGTCTCCTGGCAAGATACGAATGTAGTGCATTCTAATCTTACCGGAAACGTGTGCTAAAATAGTAGCCCCATTTTCCAATTCAACTTTAAACATAGCATTAGGTAAGGTATCAACTACCTTACCTTCTACTTCAATGACATCATCCTTTGCCAAAGTTGTTCCTCCGCAATTAATACAGTCATACTTTGAAATTATAACACGGATAAAAAATTATACAAATTTTTCTTTTATTGATTATTACTCAATACCGCATCAATGTCTTCAAAGACTTTTTCTGGAGTTTGTTCACCATTAATTACAGTAAGCAAACCTTTCTTTTGATAAAAGTCTTTCAAAGGAGCATTCATCTTTTCGTTAACTTCAAGACGATTCTTAACAACTTCAGGCTTATCGTCTTCACGTTGATAGAATTCATGACCACCACAACGATCACAAGTACCTTCAACTTTAGGTTGCTTAGAAATCTTATTGTAGGTAGCACCACAATTCTTACACATGTATCTTGCTGATAAACGCTTGATCAAAGTATCTTCATCAACTTCAAGCGCAATAACATTTGTTAAAGGCTTATTCAAACGCTTGGTAATACCATCAAGAAGTTCTGCTTGTACAGTAGTTCTTGGAAAACCGTCTAAGATGAAACCTTCTTTAATATCAGGTTGACTTAAACGTTCTTCAACCAATCTAGCAGTAACTTCGTCTGGTACTAAATTACCTTTGTCGATGTAGCTTTTAGCTTCAAGACCAACCTTGGTCTTGTTTGCCATTGCTTCCCTAAACATATCTCCAGTTGAAATATGAGTTAAGTGATATTTGTCAACGATTCTCTCTGATGCTGTACCTTTACCAGCACCTGGTAAACCTAAAAGAATTAAGTTAATCATTTTTTCCGTTCCTATCTGATGAATCCAACATATTCTCTCTTCATTAACAAACCGTTAATTTGACGAGATAACTCAAGAACAACCCCAATAACAATTAAAAGACTTGTTCCTCCTAAACCAATGGAACTTGGGAGATTCCAGAAGTTTGTGGCCAATTGAGGCAATAGAGCAACTAAACCTAAAAATACTGAACCTACAGTTGATAATTTAATCAACATTTTTGAAACATAGTTCTGGGTATCTTTTCCTGGCCAAACGCTAGGAATATAAGCACCTTGCTTTTGTAAGTTTTCTGCTAGCTTCTCAGGGTTAACCTGAACGAAAGCGTAGAAGAATGTAAATAAGATAATCAATAAGGTGTAGATGATAACCCCAGGTGTAGTTTGTAAACTAAAGATCTGGTTCATTACCTTAAACCATTGTTGATCGCCTTGGGTTCTTTGAAAGGCCATTAAAATTGTTGCCGGTGTAATGATAAATGAACTGGCGAAAATAACTGGGATAACTCCAGATACATTAACTTTTAATGGTAGAAAACTTTCAGAACCACTAATCGTCGCTCTTCTTGTATATTGAATAGGAATACGACGATCAGCTTGTTCAACCCATGTAACTAATTGAGTAACTACAAGGATTGCAACTATAACCGCGATGAAGAACAAAATACCTTGCCAACGATCACTGGAACTATTGTTAATAATTTCTTCCTTGTAGATTTGCCATAAACCACTTGGTAATCTTGCAATGATACCAGCAAAAATAATTACTGATACACCATTACCAAGACCTTTATCAGTGATTTCATCACCTAACCATGTCAATAACATGGTACCCGCAGTCATGATAATAGCAATTTCTACATAAGTTTGAGGGGTTTGATTCTTAACCAATCCCATTTGAGTCAAGGCGTTGAAACCTAACGTAATACCAATACTTTGGACAAAGGCAACAACTAATGCTAAGTATCTTGTCACTTGATTAGTTTTACGTCTACCTACTTCACCTTGTTTTCCCCATTCTACCAATGTCGGTACAATATCCATTTGTAACAACTGAATTACAATTTGTGCCGTGATATACGGGGAAACACCCAATGAAAATATTGAATAGTTATCTAGTCCACCACCAGATACAGTATCTAGCATTGGAACTAATCCAGTTTGAGCAACCTGTGTGATCGCCTTTGCATTAACACCCGGAACAGTGATATTAGCACCAATCCGATATATTAAAAGAATAAAGAGTGTGAAATAAATCTTATTTCTAATTTCTTTATCCTTAAAGGCGTTCTTCAAGGTCGAAAACATTAGATCACCTCAACAGTTCCGCCAGCGGCTTCAACTGCTTTCTTAGCAGCTGCGGAAACTTTATTAACCTTTACAGTTAACTTAACTTTTAATTCACCGTTGCCAAGCAACTTAACGCCTGATAATTCTTGCTTTACCAAGCCGTTTTCCTTAAGAGTTTCAACAGTTACTTCACTGCCATCTTCGAACTTATTTAAGTCATCTAAATTTACAATTGCGTATTCTTTACGGTTAATGTTCTTAAAACCACGCTTTGGCATAGTTCTGAATAATGGCATTTGACCACCTTCAAAACCTAAACGTGTGTGACCGCCTTGACGAGCCAATTGACCCTTTTGACCACGGCCAGAAGTCTTACCGTAACCACTTGAAGTACCACGACCGACACGTTTTCTATTACGACGTGAGCCTTCAGCAGAATGTAATTCATGAAGCTTCATTAATTGGGCACCTCCTTGATATCCTATTTATTAATCTCTTCAACAGAGATTAAGTGAGCAATTTTCAATAATGCACCACGAGTAGCAGCGTTGTCTGGAAGAACAACAGTACTATCTACTCTACCTAAACCAAGAGCTTTAACAATCTTTCTTTGTTCAGGTAGACGGTGAGCAGCACTTCTAATTAAAGTAATCTTTAAATCAGTCATCTATGATCTCCCTAATCTAAGCTCTTTCAGGTTGACGAAGTTTTTCTACTTCTTCACTAGTTCTAAGCTTCTTCAAACCATCAATAGTTGCACGAACAACGTTGATTGGTGTATTAGAACCAAGTGATTTTGAAGTTACGTCTGAGATACCAGCCATATCCATAACGATACGTACGGCACCACCAGCAGCAACACCAGAACCAGCTTCGGCAGGCTTCAATAAAATGTTACCTGAACCGTAGTGACCAATAACTTCATGAGGAATAGTAGTACCAACTTTAGGTACGTTGATCATTTTCTTCTTACCGTCTTCTACAGCCTTACGGATTGCTTCTGGGACTTCTTGAGCTTTACCAGTACCAAAACCTACACGGCCTTTCTTGTCGCCAACAACAACAAGAGCAGCAAATTTCATGCGACGGCCACCTTTAACAACCTTAGTAATACGGTTGACAGCGACTAATTGATCTTCGATATCGTCTTTGTTTCTGCGATTATTACGAGAATCATTGCGGTTTGCCATGTGTTAATCTCCTTTCCTAGAATTCTAATCCGTTTTCACGAGCAGCATCAGCTAATGCTTGAACACGGCCGTGGTAAATGTAACCACTTCTATCAAATACAACAGTAGAAATGTTCTTAGCCTTAGCAGCTTCAGCAATAGCCTTACCAACAGCAGCAGCTTGTTCTACCTTAGTTGCATCTTCTGATACGTTTTCGTCCAAAGTTGAGGCGCTTGCAAGCGTAACACCCGCTACGTCATCAATTAATTGAGCGTAGATGTTTTTATTTGAACGGAAAATGCTTAAGCGTGGGCGCTCAGCAGTACCAGAAATCTTACCACGAATACGTTTACGACGCTTTAAGCGTAACTTGTTTTTATCTGGTTTAGAAATCACAATTTCACCTCAAAATAAACTACTTATTACTTACCTGTCTTACCTTCCTTACGACGTACGTATTCATCAACATAACGAATACCTTTACCCTTGTAAGGTTCTGGTGGACGTACGGCGCGGATTTCAGCTGCGAATTGACCAACATCTTGCTTTGAAACACCTTCAACTTCTACATCAGTTGCTGAAGTTGCCTTTACAGATACACCTTCTGGTGCAGTCAATACAACTGGGTGTGAGTAACCAACATTCAAAGTAATCTTGTTGCCTTGTGCTTGTGCACGGTAACCAACACCGATTAACTTCAAAGTCTTCTTATAACCATCAACTACACCTTCGATCATTGAAGCTAAGTTAGCTCTTTCAGTACCGTGAAGTGCTTTATCGTTTTCATTTGAACGTGAGAAGTTGATTTTACCATCTTTTTGTTCAAAAGTGATCTTTGGATCGAAGTATCTAGTTAATTCACCCTTAGGGCCCTTAACAGTAATGTTGTCGCCTTCTTTGGTAACAGTAACACTGTCAGGGACTTCAATAGTCTTTAAACCGATTCGGCTCATTGATTGTTCTCCTTTCTGTCAGTATTACCAAATGTAGGCAATTACTTCGCCGCCAACGTTCTTTTGTCTTGCTTCTTTGTCAGTAATAACACCAGCAGAAGTAGAAACGATGGCAATGCCCAAACCATTAAGAACTTTTGGTAAGTCTTCAGCGCTTACGTAGTTTCTAAGACCTGGCTTAGAAATACGCTTCAAGCCTGAAATGACACGTTCTCCATTTGGACCGTATTTCAAGAATACCTTGATAACGCCTTGCTTGTTGTCATCTGCAACTTCGTAATCACGGATGAAACCTTCGCGCTTCAAAATTTCTGAAATAGACTTTTTAATGTTTGATGCAGGAATTTCAACTGAATCATGCTTTGCCATGTTAGCATTTCTGATTCTAGTCAAGTAATCTGCGATTGGATCTGTCATGACCATTTAAGCTATCCTCCTAACCGTATCCTACCAACTAGCCTTTTTAAGACCAGGGATTTGACCCTTGTGTGCTAATTCCTTTAAGCAAATACGGCATAAACCGAATTTACGGTATACGGAGTGTGGACGACCACATCTCTCGCAACGTGTATATTCACGTGAAGAGAACTTAGCAGGACGACGATTTCTGATTTTTTGTGATGTTTTAGCCATTAATGTCCTCCACTATCTTGCAAACGGCATACCAAATTGAGTCAAAAGCTCACGAGCTTCTTCATCAGTGCTGGCAGTAGTTACGATAACAATGTCTAAACCTCTAGTGCGGTTAACCTTATCAAAATCGATTTCTGGGAAAATCAATTGTTCTTTAATACCCAAAGTGTAGTTACCACGACCATCAAATGAACGAGTTGATACACCACGGAAGTCACGAACACGTGGAAGAGAAACATTGATCAACTTGTATAAGAAGTCGTACATTCTATCGCCTCTAAGAGTAACCTTAGCACCAATAGACATACCTTCACGTAAACGGAAGTTAGCGATTGACTTCTTAGCCTTAGTGATTAATGGCTTTTGGCCTGAAATCAAAGTTAATTCTTCAACTGCTTCGTCCAAGTTCTTGGCGTTAGAAACAGCATCACCAACACCCATGTTTAAAACGATCTTGTCAATCTTAGGAACTTGCATTGATGAAGTGTAGTTGAACTTTTCTTCCAATGCAGGAGCTACTTTTTCTTTGTATTCTTCAGCTAAATAACTTGCCATTTGTGTCCTCCCTTCTACTTATCTTCTTTACTACTAATAACTTTAACGTTTGATGCGTGAATTGAACCTTCTGATTCAACTACACCACCATTAGCATTAGTTTGTGAAGGCTTTTGGTGCTTCTTAATCTTGTTAACGCCCTTAACAACAACGCGGTTCTTCTTTACGTTAACAGAAAGAACAGTACCTTCTTTACCTTTATCTTTTCCGGCAATAACTTTTACCTTGTCACCAGTTTTAACGAACATCAGTGCACCTCACTATCAATTATAAGACTTCAGGAGCAAGAGAGACGATCTTCATAAAGTCGTGCTCACGTAACTCACGTGCAACTGGCCCAAAGATACGAGTACCACGTGGGCTCTTATCTGCGTTAATAATTACGCCAGCATTTTCGTCGAATTTGATGTATGAACCATCTTCACGACGTGCACCTGATTTGGTTCTAACAATAACTGCTTTTACAACGTCGCCTTTTTTGACAACGCCACCTGGTGTTGCTTGCTTAACAGTACATACTACGATGTCACCGATGTTACCAGTCTTACGCTTTGAACCACCTAAGACTCTAATAACTAAAAGTTCTCTGGCACCAGAGTTATCAGCAACCTTTAAACGGGATTCGTTTTGAATCACTGTGTAATCCTCCCCTCACTAAATCCGCAAATTAAACAGATTTCTTAACAATCTTTACTAAACGGAAGCGCTTCTTACGAGATAATGGACGGGTTTCCATGATACGTACAGTATCGCCAACTTTAGCTTCGTTATTTTCGTCTTGTGCGTAGTATTTCTTTGAATATCTAATACGCTTGTTGTAAACAGGGTGGTTCTTGTAAGTATCAACAACGACTACGATAGTCTTGTCCATCTTATCAGAAACTACACGACCTTGGTATACGTGACGACGATTTCTTTCGTTTGTTTCGCTCAAGTTAATAGCTCCCTTCCATTAATTGTTTTCTAACGCTTTTTCGCTCAGAATAGTTTTAATTCTGGCGATATTCTTGCGGACTTTGCTCAAGCGAGCGGTATTTTCTAATTGACCCGTTGCTTGTTGGAAACGCAAATTAAAGAGCTCTTCTTTATATTGCTTTTCTTTTTCTAACATTTCATCAGTGGTTAATGCTCTGATATCTTTAGCCTTCATTAGATTCGCCACCTACTTCCGAACTTCTAGTTACAAACTTAGTCTTAATTGGTAACTTAGTTGAAGCAAGACGTAAAGCTTCACGAGCAGTTGCTTCATCAACACCACCAATTTCAAACATGATCTTTTCTCTCTTAACTACAGCTACCCAACCTGCTGGTGCACCTTTACCAGAACCCATACGTACACCAACACCTTTAGCAGTGTATGACTTTTGAGGGAAAATTCTAATCCAAACTTTACCGCCACGCTTCATGTAACGTGTCATAGCAACACGGGCAGCTTCGATTTGACGGTTAGTAATCCAGTGTGATTCGAGGGCTTCAAGACCGTATTCACCAAAGGCAATATACTTACCACCTTTAGCAGCACCACGCATCTTACCACGGAATTCACGACGGTGTTTTACTCGCTTTGGTACTAAAGGCATTATCTATTTCCTCCCTTCGCTGGCTTTGAAGCTGGCTTGTTCTTACGAGTTGGTAAAACTTCACCACGGTTAATCCATACTTGAACACCGATTTCACCGTAAGTAGTGAATGCATTTACCCAAGCGTAATCAATATCAGCTCTCAAAGTTTGTAATGGAACACGACCTTCTGTGTGCCATTCTCTTCTTGCCATGTCGGCACCGTTCAAACGACCTGAAGTTTGAACCTTAATACCCTTGGCACCAGCACGCATAGCTCTTTGAGTAGCTTGACGCATAGCACGTCTGAAAGCAATACGAGCTTCAAGTTGACGAGCGATACCATCAGCTACTAATTTAGCATCAAGATCTGGTTTTTTAATTTCAACAATATTAATGTGAACTTGCTTACCAGTTAAAGCGTTCAATTGCTTTCTTAAAGCTTCAACTTCAGAACCACCTTTACCGATTACCATACCTGGCTTAGCAGTATGGATTGAGATGTTGATTCTGTTAGCTGCACGTTCAATTTCAACAGTAGATACTGAAGCATCCTTCAATTTTTCTGAAATGAATTTTCTAATATGAAGGTCTTCATTTAAAGTTTCTTTGTATCCTTTGTCAGCATACCATTTTGATTCCCAATCGCGGATAACACCGAGACGAAAACCGTTTGGGTTAATCTTTTGACCCATTAATATACCTCCCTTAATCGTTCTTTTCTGAAACTACTACAACTACGTGACTGGTTCTCTTGTTAATTGGAGAAGCCATACCCTTAGCACGTGGGCGGAATCTCTTCAAAGTTGCACCTTCGTTTACGTAAGCTTCTGATACGTAAAGGTTAGCACTTTCAAGATCGTAGTTGTGTTCTGCGTTAGCAATAGCTGAACGTAAAACTTTTTCAACGATTGGGGAAGCAGCTCTAGGCGTAAATTCCAAGATTGCTAATACTTCAGCAACGCTCTTGCCACGAATTAAGTCAACGACTAAACGAGCTTTTCTTGGAGCGATGCGAACAGTTCTTGCTTCAGCCTTAGCTGAACTAATTTGTTCTGCCATTTAGATGTTTCTCCTTCCTCTAAGCTTGTGTTGTGGCTTTATCATCAGTGGATCTGTGTCCGTGGAAAGTTCTTGTTGGAACAAATTCACCTAACTTATGACCAACCATGTCTTCAGTAACATATACTGGAACATGTTTTCTACCATCGTAAACAGCTATAGTCAAACCTACAAAGGAAGGGAAAATAGTTGAACGACGTGACCAAGTCTTAATAACTTGCTTCTTATCTGCATCTGCTTGTACATCAACCTTCTTTAATAAAGATGCATCAGCAAAAGGACCTTTTTTAATACTACGGCTCATTAATTAACCCTCCTTCTATTATTTGCTACCTTTACGGTGACGAATGATTAACTTCTCGCTAGCCTTCTTGGTGTCTCTAGTCTTGATACCACGAGCCTTCTTGCCCCATGGAGTCATAGGTTGTGGACGACCAACAGGAGCCTTACCTTCACCACCACCATGTGGGTGATCGTTAGGGTTCATTACGGAACCACGTGATTGAGGACGCTTGCCTAACCAACGCTTACGACCAGCTTTACCTAATTGGATCAAAGAGTGTTGTTCGTTACCAACCACACCGATAGTAGCACGGCATGATGATAAAATCTTACGAACTTCGCCACTTTGTAATCTGATCAAAGTGTAGTCACCATCAGCACCTAAAACTTGAGCAGAAGCACCAGCACTTCTTACAAGTTGACCACCTTTACCTGGCTTTAATTCGATGTTGTGAATTGAAGTACCAGTTGGGATGTTCTTTAATTCAAGTGCGTTACCTGGCTTGATGTCAACTGCATCGCCTGATTCAACGATGTCGCCAACCTTTAAGCCCTTAGGTGCCAAAATGTAAGCCTTGATACCATCAGTGTAGTGAAGCAAAGCGATGTTAGCAGTTCTGTTTGGATCGTATTCGATTGCCTTTACAACTGCCTTTGCGTTGTCTTTGTTACGCTTAAAGTCGATGATACGGTATTTTTGTTTGTGACCACCACCACGGTGTCTTACAGTGATATGGCCATATGAGTTACGACCTGCAGTATGTGATTGTGATTCAAGTAAAGTCTTTTCAGGCTTTGTCTTGGTAATCTCAGCAAAGTCGGAAGAAGTCATATGACGACGACCATTGGTAGTTGGCTTATAAATCTTAATAGCCAATTGACTGACCTCCTATTACTTGTTGTCTTCTTTATCTTCGTCTTGGAAAATCTTAATACTGTTTGAATCGTCAGTTAAAGCAACAATTGCCTTTCTACGACGAGCAGTCTTACCAGTGTAACGACCTACTCGCTTGTCCTTGCCACGAACGTTCATAATGTTAACGCTCTTTACCTTAACATCGAAGATTTCTTCAACAGCATTGCGAACTTGTGTCTTGGTTGCAGTTAAAAGCACGTCGAAAGTGTACTTCTTATCATCCATTAAGTTCGTTGACTTTTCAGTAATGACAGGTCTTAAAATGATATCGCGTGCATCCATTAAGCCAAAACCTCCTCGATCTTCTTAACAGCATCTTGAGTCAAGATTAACTTGCCGTAGTTAACAGCGTCTTCAACGTTCAAACCGTTAACTGGAACAGCCTTAACCTTAGCTAAGTTTCTTGCGGAAAGTTGTACATTGCTATCATCAGTAACAATTAAAACCTTACCGTCAGCATTCAAGCTGTTTAACATTGATACTAATTCCTTAGTCTTAGGAGCTGACATGGTCAACTTGTCTAAAACAATTAAATCATTGTCAATCAACTTTTGGGAAAGAACTGACTTAATAGCCAAACGACGTTGCTTTCTTGGCATAGTGTATGCGTATGAACGTGGAGTTGGGCCAAATACTGTACCACCACCACGCCATTGTGGAGCTCTGATAGAACCTTGACGAGCACGACCAGTACCCTTTTGTCTCCAAGGCTTCTTACCACCGCCGCGAACAGCAGATCTATTCTTAACCTTTGAGGTACCTTGACGCTTGCCGGCTCTTTGTCTAATAATTGCTTCAAAAACGACATTGTCGTTAGGTTCAATACCAAAAACTTTATCGTTTAAAGTAACTTCACCAGAGTCTTTACCGTTTTGATCCATAACTTTTAAATTAGCCATTCTAGTCCTCCTTCCTATTTATCAGCCTTAACAGCTTTAGAAGCAGTCTTAACAACGATCAATGAGTTCTTAGCACCAGGAACATTACCCTTAATCATTAATACGTTCTTATCTGCAACAACTTTTTCAATTACTAAGTTTTCAATGGTAACTTTCTTTACACCCATGTGACCTGGCAAACGCTTGCCCTTTGGTACACGGTTAATGATGGAACCCATTGAACCAGGAATTCTGTGGTATCTTGAACCGTGGGTTTCTGGTCCTCTTGATTGGCCCCAACGCTTAATGTTACCTTGGTATCCATGACCTCTTGAAGTACCAGTAACGTTTACAACGTCACCTTCCTTGAATGTATCCACAGTAACTTCTGAGCCGACTTCATAGTCCTTAAGCTCAACACCGCGGATTTCCCGAATGAAGCGCTTAGGCGAAGTCTTTGCTTTATCAGCATGACCTTTTTCTGGTTTGTTGCTCAAAACTTCACGCTTGTCTTGGTAACCTAATTGAACAGCTTCGTAACCGTCTGATTCAACAGTCTTAACTTGCATAACAACGTTAGGAGTTGCTTCTACAACAGTTACAGGAACAAGGACACCATCTTTAGTAAAGATTTGAGTCATACCAACTTTTCTTCCTAAGATTCCTTTGGTCATGATTACACCTCTTTCTATTTAAATTACAGTTTAATTTCGATGTCTACGCCACTTGGAAGATCAAGCTTCATTAATGAATCAACAGTCTTAGGTGTTGGATTCAAAATGTCGATTAAACGCTTGTGAGTGCGCATTTCAAATTGTTCACGTGAGTCCTTGTTCTTGTGTGGTGAACGAAGAACAGTGAATAAAGTTCTTTCTGTTGGAAGAGGAACTGGACCTGAAATTTCTGCTCCAGTTCTCTTTGCAGTAGCTACGATCTTAGCAGCTGATTCATCGAGAATACCATGTTCGTATGACTTAAGTCTAATACGAATTGTTTGACTTGCCATTAAATTACCTCCTTAACGTCTTCTTTAAAAGATGACTAGCTCGGCAAAAATTCCCCGCACGCCACTGTGGCAATGCAGCCTGGTGTGCCGCAACCTTTTGCGTCAAAGCTTTACAACAATTTTCTAGCTTTAGAGCACAATTGCCCCTCAAGCACAAAGACTATTGTACTTTGTCTATCCTTAAATATCAAGGGTTAAGGGCATTTTTCTAAAAAATTTTTTTCGAAAAAAAGAGCTATTGAAAAATTTTCAATAACTCTTTTTTCTACGTAAAGTCAAGTCTCATCTAGGGTTAGACCTGATATTTTTAGATAATTGTCCTTGATTGTTTTTTGAGGGCCGATTTATTTTTCGTTG
>NZ_CABUIW010000023.1 GCF_902491705.1 uncultured Lactobacillus sp.
GCTCAAGCTATAGAGGAATATATCAAATACTATAACGAAGAAAGGATAAAGAGCAGATTAAAAGGCTTAACTCCGAAAGAATATCGGAATCAAGCCTCTATTAATCCTATGTTTTAAAATGTCTACTTTTTAGGTCCCACTTCAAGCACTATTTCGGCATAGTGCTTTTTTTGCCCTTCAAAAAATTAAAAATATCATGTAAAATTAATCTATCTTTATAAATAGGGGTAGATGCCATTGAAATTTCACATATTTAGAAAACAAAGCGTTCAAAACTACTTAGGAAAAGATATTCGATTTTCTAAAACTATGAACGCCCTCGACTTAATGTCGCTTGGTGTCGGTGCGGTTATCGGAACTGGTATTTTTATTTTACCAGGTACAGTTGCTGCGACAACGGCTGGGCCCGGTGTCAGTTTATCATTTATGGTAGCCGCAATAGTCTGTGCGCTAGCTGGAATGTGTTATGCGGAGTTTGCTTCTGCAATTCCAGTTGCCGGAAGTGCTTATTCATACGGTAATATCGTTTATGGTGAATTTACCGGTTGGATCATTGGCTGGGCTTTAATTTTGGAATACATGCTATCCGTTGCTACTGTTGCAGCAGGCTGGTCATCGTATTTTAGTTCATTTATTAGCCCATTTGGTTTAAAAATACCTAAAGCTGTTTCAGGGCCAATGAATTTATCACATGGAGTTTACTTTGACCTAGTTTCAGTTTTGGTAATCTTGATTATCAGTATCTTATTATCACGAGGGATGAAGAACTCCATTAAGATTAATGTCGTTGCCGTATTCATTAAAATTGCGATTATTTTGATCTTTATTTTCGTAGGGATGCAATTCATCAAGCCAAGCAATTACCATCCATTTTTACCATATCATGCTTCCGGCGTAATCAAAGGAGCAACTACCGTCTTCTTTGCTTTCCTCGGCTTTGATGTTGTTTCTTCATCAGCAGCTGAGGTTAAAAATCCTAAGAAAAACATGCCGCTTGGTATTATCGGTACTTTAGCTATTGCAGCTTTGCTTTACTTCGGTGTTTCTATTGTGTTAACAGGTATGGTTAACTACACCAAGTTAGACGTTTCTAACCCTGTTGCCTTTGCATTGCAATATGTCCATCAAGATTGGGTTGCTGAATTATTATCCTTTGGTGCAATGCTTGGCATGGCAACCATGATGCTCACGATGATCTACTCAAGTTCTCGTTTAATCTACGCTATGGCTAGAGACGGACTTTTACCAGCAAGTTTTAGCAAACTGGATAAAAAACACAATTCTCCTCAAAATGCCTTAGTTATGGTAACAATCATTATTGCATTAGGAGCAGCATTCTTCTCAGTAGATCAATTAGCCAACTTAGTTAACTTTGGTACTTTATTCGCATTTACTTTAGTTTCATTTGGTATTTTGAAATTAAGAAAAAGAACCGACATCGTTAATGACGGCTTCAAAGTTCCTGGTTACCCATACTTACCAATTATTTCTGGCTTAATTTGTATCTTTATGATGTGTCATTTAAGCTCAGAAGTTTACCTAATGGCAGCAATTTGGTTAATTATCGGAACGATCATCTACTTTGTTTATGGCTACCATCATAGTCAACTTGAACATGACTAAAACAAAAAGCGCGGTTTAAACCGCGCTTTTTTTGTACTCTTAATTAATTTGATTGATTGCTTTGCCGTCTTTAAAGAATGACAAGACATTTTCAGCAGCTTCTTTAGATAAGTTGTATCTAGCAATATGTGTAGCTGAGCCAACGTGAGGCGTCATAATCACATTATCCATATCTACTAATTCTTGTCTTGGATGAGGTTCATTTTCAAAGACATCTAAGGCAGCACCTGCGATTTCACCATTCTTCAATGCATCAATTAAAGCATAGCTATCAACCAATGAACCACGAGCTACATTGATTAAAAATGCAGTCTCTTTCATTTTCTTGAATACATCTGCATTAATAATGTGGTAAGTCTCATCAGTTGCTGGTGCATGCAATGATAAGAAGTCAGCTTCCTTTACTAAAGTATCAAAGTCAACATACTTTGCATCAAGCTCTTCTTCTAACTTTTTATCAAGTTCATGGCGATTGTGATAAATAATTTTCATCCCTAAAGCTTTGGCAAAACGTGCTACTTGTTGACCAATTCTACCCATACCTAAAATACCTAAAGTCTTACCTTCGATTGTGTAGCCTTGGTTATCATATTCGTCTGCATTTAAAAATATACCCTCACGCAAAGCATGATCATAATAGCGCAAACGACGAGCTGAAGCCATAATCATCGTTAAAGTCAATTCAGCAGTTGGACGCAATACACTCTTAGGACAATTTGAAACAACAATGCCCTTTTCTTTAGCGTATTCAATATCGACATGGTCATAACCCACGCCATAAGTAGAAATCATCTTTAAGTTTTTAGCAGCATCAATCATTTCCTTATCAAAAACCATTTTTGCTGCAATGACGCCATCATATTCTGCAATATGATCCAGTGTCCATTGACGATCATCTGCTAAGCGATGTCCTTTTGGTCCAACTGTAACATCGCATTCCTTCTTTAAATCAGTAAGCGCATCTTCTCTTAATCCACCCAAAATTAAAATCTTTGCTTTACTCATCTCAAAGCCTCTTATCTTTATAAAATTTTGCTTATTGCAACTGCTACACCATCATGATCACAATCTGTAGTAATTTCATCCGCATGCTTTTTAGTATAGTCCACTGCATTGCCCATAGCTACACCTAATCCAGCATATTTTAACATTGGCATATCATTTGCTTGATCGCCTAAAGCCATTACGTTTTCAGCTTTTACGCCTAAATAGTCGCATAATCGCTTGAGTCCAGTACCTTTATCAACGCCGGCGGCTGTTGCTTCATAATAGAAAGGTTCAGTTTTTGAAAAAACTACTCGATCTTTCATTTGATCAAAAAGTGGATCAGTGATCTTACTATCCAAATAGTCTGGATCATCAATATACATGCATTTAATAATTGGAATATTTTTCATTTCTTCCTGAGTTCGATATGAAACTTCCAATTTTACTACACGAGAATTGTAAATCGTGTAGTGACCTAAATCTCGGTTAGCAGTATAAATTCGATCTAGGCTTACGCTATGGAAATGCAAGTTCAACTTACGTGCAATTGTTTCTAGATCAACATAGTCTTCATATTTTAAGCCCTGTTTAAAAATTACTTGGCCACTAGTTGATTCAACAACTGCCCCGTTAAAGCTAACTACATATTCATTATCTTGATTATTCAGACCTAACTCATCTAAATAACGCTGTGCACCAGATAATGGTCTTCCAGTACAAATTACAATTTGTTTTCCTTGTGCTTTAGCATCTAATACCGTTTTTTTTACAGCAGGGGTTATTTCTTTTTTAGAGTTTACTAACGTACCATCAATATCAATGGCGATTAAATCTATCTTCTTCATTTTTCCTTAAAACAAATAAAGCATCGCCTTCTAAGCGATGCATCTTAAACAGACATAGCTTGATTATTTTCTTTCAACTTAACCAATTCGGCCATATCTTCTTCACTGATTTCAAAATCAATATTCAAATTTTCTTTCATTTCGCTGACATTATCACTCTTTGGCAAAACGATACAGCCCAATTGCAAGTCAAAGGCAAGCATCAATTGCGCAGCACTAACACCATACTTTTTAGCATATTCGTTGATCTTGCGGTCTTTAAGTAGTCGCCCATGAGCAAGTGGTGAATAAGCTTCAATTTGAATACCCAATTTTTCACAGTAATTCATTAAATCTGTTGGCACATGTCCTATATGAACTTCGATTTGGTTAACAGCTGGCTTAATTGTTCCATTATCAACAATGTTAGCCACGTCTTCCTCTAAGAAATTAGATACACCAATTGATCTAACCTTACCAGCTTTTACTGCCTCTTCCATTGCCCGCCAGTTTTCAAGATTACCTTCAAAGTGACGGTCATTAGTTCTGTTTACTTCGATCCAAGGCTGTGGTGAGTGAATCAAAAGCATATCAATATATTCCAAACTGAAACGATCTAAGGCTTCATCAATCGCCTTTTTAGTGCCTTCATAATCCTTAACGGCAGTTGGTAATTTAGTCGTTAAGTATATATCACTACGTTCAACATCGGAATTCCAAATTCCCTTACCTACGCCGTTTTCATTACCATAGTCCCTAGCGGTATCGAAAGCGCGATAGCCAACGCTAATTGCCTGACGTACTACTTTTTTTACATCATCATTATTGATTAGCCAAGTACCCAATTGTATCTGAGGAATCTTTATCCCATTGTTAAGCGTTAAAGTTTTATCAGAGTACATACTCTACACCTCTATATTTTTATCTAATATGTCTCTGCTATTTTCTTAATCCCTATATGTGCATAGCTAATAAAAAGATTCGTTATTTTTGTAATCTAATGTATTGAACTTGCTGTGAATAGCATACACCAAATATTATTCAAATCCTATACATATACTTGAAATTTTTATTATTTATCAAACTTTTTTATTTTTAAATAGCAGAGCAAAAGTGCAATAGCATGGGCTTTAAGAACATTTTTTAATAAATTAGTAACATTCTCTTAGTCTATACAAATTGCTAAAAGGGTTGATTAAATAAACTATCAACTCTTTCTCTTCAGTCTCTTAATTCCCACAACTTATAATACTAGTTTTCTGTATTAAAACAAGCTTATTATTTATAGTATTTATAAATATTGTTATTTTTATAGCTATATTTCCTATATTTACGGCAAATAGCTAGCTTATATTGGTTATATTACAAAAGTGTTACATCGCTTATTTTTGCATTATACTATTCACGTATATCAATAATTTGCTAGCTATTTCTTTTTTACTCATTTCGGGCCATTCATCTATGGTTCCATCTTGCTTAAGAATAGTAACTTTATCTTTTTCACTGCCAAAAACATTTTTTGAAACATCATTAGCCACGATTAGATCAGCACCTTTTTCATGCAGTTTCTTTTCCGCATTTTTTAGTAAGTCATTTGTTTCTGCCGCAAAACCTACTACTACCTGATCTGCTTTCTTTTGCTTAACTACTTCACGCAAAATATCTTTTGTCTTAACCAAAGTTAGTTGCAAAGTGTCCTGATCTGCCTGCTTTTTTAATTTGTGGTCAGCTACTTTTTCCATTCGCCAATCAGCTACCGCAGCGGCCATAATTAAAACATCGCTTTGAACAAATTCTTGTTTAACCGCTTTTAACATATCTTCACTACTTGGCGTGTGAATTAATTCAATATTTTTGTCTTGTGGCAATTCAGTTGTGACGTTACCATAGATCAATTTAACTTTAGCGCCTAAATTAGCTGCTGCTTGTGCAATGGCAATGCCCATTTTGCCACTGGAACGATTACCAATAAAACGAACTGGATCAATCGCTTCTTGTGTACCACCTGCTGTGACCAAAATTGTTTTGCTTTTTAAGATTTTCTCTTTATTTAAAAAGTTTTCTACCCAAGCGGAAATTTGATCAGGTTCTGGCATTCTGCCTTTAGCTGCATAGCCTTCTGCCAGCATCCCCACAACCGGCTCCATAATTTGTACCTGATTTTCTTTTAAAAATTGCAAATTACGTTGAGTAGCTGGATTATCCCACATTTGATCATTCATAGCAGGCACAATCAATTTAGGCGCACTAGTTGCCAAGATTGTCGTACTTGCAGCATCATCAGCAATGCCATTTGCCATTTTAGCAATAAAATTAGCCGTAGCTGGAACAATTAACGCAAGGTCTGTCCAACGAGCCAAATGAACGTGTGGTACGCTAGCCTCATTTTCCTTATTCCATAAATCATCTAATACTGGATATTTAGTCAATGCAGCCAATGTGTTAGAAGTAACGAAATTTTCTGCATTTTTAGTCATGATTACTCGCACTTCATGACCTGCTTTTTCAAGATTTCGTACGACTTGGACAGCTTTATACATAGCAATGCCGCCTGTCATATAAACTGCTACTTTTACCATTCTTTCTTCCCTCTTCTTAAGCAATTTTATTTTTATTTTATCATTATTGCTAAAAATAGTAGAATGAACAGTAAGGGATATATTTTTGGAGGATAACGTGAAACTTATATTGAAATTAATAATGGGCTTTCTATGTTTGGCCTCACTTTCTGGCTGCACTAATCAAACACAATCAAAACCAGCTAAACCGAAAATAACGACAGTTAAAGTAATCAATCAGCCGGTTTCTTTAAAAAAGCCAAAACAGGTTAAACCACCTACTAGACCTTTGCCCTTAATCTTTTGGCAAAAGCAGATTCATGAAAAGAAAGCAATTTATACCAATTCAAACGACATTTTAAAAGATAATTCTTAGAGAAGTGACAATTAGTCATTTCTTTTTTATTGTATATAAACAGGTTGTCAACAGCTATTCAGTACTTTAGAATTTATAGTAATACAGAAAGGACTTTTAATTATATGCCAAATTTATCCAGTGATTTAAAATCAATTATCAATACTAATCTTAGTAATTTATCCGCTTCAAAAATTCGTGCATTTGATCAAAAAGTTTCAGGTATTCCTGGTATTATCAAGCTAACTATCGGTGAGCCTGATCTTGCTACACCAGATCACATTAAAAAAGCAGCGATTCGTGACATTAACGATGACGACTCACACTACGCGCCACAAGCTGGTAAGCCACAATTACTTAATGCTATCAGCAACTATCTTGATCGTTCTATCGGCGTTCACTATGATCCTAAAGATGAAATCTGTGTTACTGTTGGTGCAACTGGTGCTTTAAACGATGTGTTTATGACTTTGCTCAATCCTGGAGATAAGATTATTGTTCCAACTCCAGTTTGGGCTTTGTATTTCCAATTAATCAAAATGACAGGTGCAACTCCTATCCAAGTTGATACTAAAAAAGATGGTTTCATTCTAACACCTGAACACTTACGTCACGTTTTAAATGGCCGTGGTAAGGGTGCAAAAGCTATTATTTTAACTGATCCATCTAACCCTACTGGTCGTGTTTACGCTAAAGAAACTTTAAAGGGGTTAGCTGAAGTAATTAAAGAATACAAGATCTACTCAATTACTGATGAAATTTACGCTGAACTTGTTTATGGCAATGCAGAACACCATTCATTATCAGAATATATTCCAGACCGCAACATTTTAATTTCTGGTTTATCTAAAGCATATGCCATGACTGGTTGGCGTTTAGGTTATATTGCTGCTCCTAAGCAAATTATGCAAAGCATCCAAAAAGTAAATGCATTTTTGGTAACCTCAGTTACTGACAACGTTCAAATGGCTGCTGTCGAAGCATTAAATAATGGTCAAAATGATCCAGCTGAAGCAAGAAAGATTTACGAAAAGCGTCTACAGTTCATGCAAAAAGGCTTGGAAAAGCTAGGCTTTGAAATGGCTACTCCACAAGGTGCCTTTTATATTTTCACTAAGATTCCTGAAAAATATGGCACTGATGATGAACAATTTGCTTTCGAACTAGCACAAAAAGCTAAAGTTGGTGTAACTCCAGGTCGCTACTTTGGTAAAGGCGGTGAAGGATACGTAAGACTTTCTTATGCATCTTCAACTGAACAACTAGAAGAATCTTTAAAGCGAATTACTGATTTCGTTAACAATTTATAAAACAAGATATAAAAAATAGGCTTCCTTTCGGAAGTCTATTTTTTATGCTTTATTCTTAATTACTTGTCCAAAGTTGAGTTTTCTTCAGCATCTTCTGCAGCCATCTTTTCAAGACGTTCTTCAGTTGCCTTTACACTGTCTTGGTACTTTTCTTCAACTTCGATACCCAAATCAGCTAATTGTTGGTCAGCTACTGGAGCTGGAGCGTGCATCATTGGTTCTGAAGCACTAGCGTTCTTAGGGAATGCCAATACATCACGAATGTTGTCCTTGTCAGCAAGCATCATTGCGAATCTGTCAAGACCGATTGCAAGACCTGCGTGTGGTGGGAAGCCCATGTCCAAAGCATCCATTAAGTAACCAAATTGTTCGTAAGCACGCTTCTTAGTAAAGCCAAGTGCCTTAAACATGTTTTCTTGGATTGAACGCTTGTGAATACGGATTGATCCACCACCCATTTCATCACCGTTCATAACGATGTCGTAACTACGTGCGTGAGCCTTGTGAGGTTCAGTAGTCAAAAGCTTTACGCCTTCGTCATCTGGCATAGTGAATGGGTGGTGAGCTGCTACCCAACGGCCAAGACCTTCATCGTATTCGAATAATGGCCAGTCAACAACCCATACAAAGTCGTAAACGCCCTTAGGAATAATACCAGTTTCCTTAGCAAATTCACGACGAAGGTGGTTCAATGAGTCACAAATTACCTTCCACTTGTCAGCAACAAATACAACTAATTCGCCGCCTTCAAGATCGAATTCCTTCTTCAAAGCTTCCTTGTTTTCATCAGTTAAGAAACGTGCAACAGGACCTGAGAATTCGCCATCTTCGTACTTAACCCAAGCTAAGCCCTTAGCGTGGAAACGCTTGATGAAGTCAGCCTTCTTATCAAGTTTCTTACGTGAGTATTCTTTAGCACCGTTCTTAACAGCGATACCCTTAACAAAGCCGCCATCAGCAATTGCTCCTGAGAATACCTTGAAGTCACTGTCTTTGAAGATTGAACTAAGGTCATGGATAAGCATACCATAACGAGTATCAGGCTTATCACTACCGTACTTGTTCATTGCGTCAGTCCATGAAATACGCTTAATAGGAGTCTTAATATCGATACCCTTAACGTCTTTCATGATCTTCTTCAAAAGACCTTCAGTGTAACCTTGAATAGTTTCTTCATCAGCAAATGACATTTCCATATCGATTTGAGTAAATTCTGGTTGACGGTCACCACGAAGGTCTTCGTCACGGAAACAACGTGCCAATTGGTAGTACTTGTCAAAGCCAGCACCCATCAATAATTGCTTAAACAATTGTGGTGATTGTGGTAAAGCGTAGAAGCTACCTGGGTAAATTCTTGATGGTACTAAGTAGTCACGTGCACCTTCTGGAGATGACTTACCTAAAATTGGAGTTTCAATGTCGATAAAGCCATTTTCGTCAAAGAATTCGTGAGTAGCACGCAAAATCTTTGAACGTAAGATAATAGCTTGTTGAACTTCTGGACGACGAAGGTCAAGGTAACGGTACTTCAATCTAGTTTGTTCAGAAATATCAACACCATCTTTAATTTCAAATGGAGGGTTCTTAGCCTTGTTCAAGATAATAATGTCAGTAGCATCAACTTCAACTTGACCAGTCTTCATGTCTGGGTTTACTTCTGAACGCTTAACTACCTTACCTTTAACTTGAATAACGTATTCATTACCAAGTGAGTCAGCAATGTCCATTAACTTCTTACCAGAGTCTTTGTTAACAACGATTTGAACTAAGCCTTCACGGTCACGCAAATCGATGAAAACCAAGTTACCAAGGTTACGTACACGTTGTACCCAACCATAAAGATTTACATCTTGGCCAATATATTTTTCAGTAATATTGCCACAATAGTCTGTTCTTTTTTCGATCTTTTCCATGTTAATCCTCTAAATCCTTCATTACCTTACTCATATCATTGATGTCTTCAAGACTTAAATCAATGGTCTTACCATCAGCTAAACGCTTAACATTCAAAACGCCATTTTCAAGTTCTTTTTCACCTAAAGTAATTACATACTTAGCGTGATCACGATCGGCCTTCTTGAATTGAGCCTTAAGCTTCTTTTGGTTAACATCAAAGTCAGCTTCAAAGCCTTGACTGCGCAAGCTTCTAGTAATTTCAATAGCCTTTTGAGCAGTGCCATCACCAATATTAGTGATAAAGAAATCAATCCCTTTATTTTCAAATAAAGCTGGATTTTGCTTTTCTAAGACAAGCATCAATCTTTCTTCACCAATACCAAAACCTACGGCTGGAGTAGCTGGGCCATTGAATTCTTCTACCAAGTGATCGTAGCGGCCACCACCTAAAATAGTGGTTGCTGATTCCCAAAGGCTCTTATCTTCAACCATAAATTCAAAGATGACGCCAGTGTAGTAATCAAGACCACGAACCAAATCATCATCGATTACGTAGTCAATGCCTAATTGATCAAGCATCTTCAAGATTGATTCAAAGTTTTGCTTTGAATCTGCATCAAGGAAGTCACGAATCTTAGGTGCATCTGGCAAGAACTTCTTGTCACGATCATCCTTTGAATCTAAGATACGCAATGGATTATCACGTAATCTTCTTTGTGAGTCTTCAGACAATTCATCCTTAACTGGAGTGAAGTAGTTAACAAGGGCATCATGGTAGTCCTTACGTATTTGTTCATTACCTAAAGTATTGATATGAAGTTGGTAGTTCTTAACGCCTAATTCAGCTAACAAGTCATGACCCATCATAATGGTTTGAACATCAGAAAGTGGATTGCTTGAACCAAAGCTTTCTACACCAATTTGGTGGAATTCACGTTGACGACCTGCTTGAGGACGTTCATATCTAAAAGTAGATTCCATGTAAAATACGTTAAATGGCTTAACTACTTCTGGTGCATACATCTTGTCTTCAACGTAGGCACGAACAACACCGGCAGTTCCTTCTGGACGAAGAGCAATGTGACGACCACCCTTATCATTGAAGTCATACATTTGCTTTTCTACAATTTCAGAACTATCGCCACTTGAACGTGAGAAAATTTCGTAATTTTCAAAACTTGGTGTACGAATTTCACGATAGTTTGCACGGTTGAAGAAATTTCTTGCAGTTTCTTCGACCTTTTGCCATGAACCAGATTGTTCAGGCAAAATATCGACTGTACCTTTTGGTTTTTGTACTCTCATTTAATCATCCTTTTTTATTTTGATAACTTTATTAATAAAAAAAGCGCCCTTGAACTGAATCAAGGGCGCTCAAATTAGCACGGTACCACCTTTTTGGTTGCTGCGATTAACGCTCGCCAGACGATCCATTATCTGTTAAAGGTGTCACAGACCGCGATCTATCTGCTCTCTCACCACAACAAGCAGTCTCTTTAAATAGATCTTTGCTAATCTTCATTCTTTGTCATCGATAATTCTTTTTTAGCTTATATTTTTATTGTATTAAAGTCAACCTTTGAAAGCGATTTTCTCTAAAGATCTAATACAATTGTAAATGGACCATCGTTTTCTAAGCTAACTTGCATGTCAGCTCCAAACTCTCCAGTTTCAACATGGAAGCCATCTTGTTCAAGTTCTTTATTAAACTCTTCCCAAAGTTCTTTAGATTTAGGCGGACGCATTGCTTCCACAAAACTAGGACGATTACCCTTCTTGGTATTAGCTAGCAATGTAAATTGACTAACGCTTAAAATTTCACCATGAACATCTTTCAAAGATAGATTAGGCTTGCCCTCTTCATCTTCAAAAATACGCATCTTAGCAATTTTATCTGCTGCTTTTTTGACGACGGGTAATTCATCCCCCTCTTTAATGCCTACCAGTAGCAAAAATCCCTTGCCAATCTTGCCGACTGTTTTACCATCAATATCGACTTGGGCATGGTTGACTCTTTGAATCACAACTCGCATTAATTATCTGACCTCTTTGTTTCATAAACATCTGGAATATCACGCAATTTGCTCAAAATTTCATCAAGTTGGCTAGCATTCTTAACAGCTACAGTGACATAGATATGAGCAATATTGTCTTCATTAACCTTACCAGAAATATTGTTGATGTTCTTAGTAAGTGAGTTCAACTTGTTGATGACGTCGCTAAGCAAGTTAGAACGATTGTAGCCAAAGATTTCAATGTTGGCATTGAATGATTGAACGCTGTTTTCTTCAACATTCTCCCATTCAACATCAATCAAACGACCTTGTTCTTCAGCCTCTTTGGTAATGTTACGGCAATCAGTCCGGTGAATAGTAACACCGCGACCCTTAGTTACATAACCAATAATCTTATCGCCAGGAACTGGGTTACAACATTTAGCTAGGTGAAGCATTAAGTCACTTACGCCTTGAATCATAACGCCATTCTTATGCTTAACCTTCATGACAGAATTTGAATTCTTCTTTGGCTGTTCTTCTTGAACAGATTGCTGGCCAGAATTCAAAATCTTTTCTTCAAGTTCCTTTTGCTTTTGCTTTTCATCTTCGCGGCGCAAATCAACAGTCAAACGGTTAACGACGGCTTGGGCTGATAAATCACCAAAGCCAACTGCAGCATACAATTCTTCTTCAGTATGGTAATTAAAGTGATCTAATAACTTTTCAATGTGCTCTTTGTCCATGAAGTCTTTTGGTGCAAGACCATCTTCACGAATCATGTTGGCAACCATTTGCTCGCCGCGATCGATGCTTTCTTCACGGTCTTGTCCTCTGAAGTAGCGACGGATCTTGTTACGAGCTCTTGAAGTCTTAACCATATCAGCCCAATCACGTGAAGGAGTAGCATTGGTCTGCGTCATGATTTCAATGACATCACCGTTTCTCAGCTTGTAATCAAGCGGAACCAGTTTGTTATTTACTTTAGCACCAACTGCGTGACTACCTACTTGGGTGTGAATTGCATATGCGAAGTCCAGTGTTACAGAACCCTTTGGCAATTCATATACTTCACCCTTTGGTGTAAAGACATAAACACGATCAGAGAAAATATCACTCTTAACTGACTTCATAAATTCGCCAGCATCTTTAGTTTCATCCTTCAATTCAAGGATTTCACGTACCATGTCCAGCTTTTCACCTGATGAAGTAGCTTCAACTCCGTTAAAGTTACCACGCTTATATGCCCAGTGAGCAGCAACACCGTATTCAGCAACTTGGTGCATGGCTTCAGTTCTAATCTGAATTTCAAGTGGACGTCCACCTGGTCCGATAATAGTGGTGTGAAGTGATTGGTAGCCGTTTACCTTAGGCATAGCAATGTAATCCTTAAAGCGTCCTGGCATTGGCTTCCATTCTGTATGAACAGCCCCTAAAACTGCATAACAGTCACGGACGTTTTTAACAATTACACGAACAGCGAGCAAGTCATAAATCTCATCGAAATCTTTATGCTTGTTCACCATCTTCTTGTAAATGGAGTAAATGTGTTTTGGACGACCGTAGATTTCATACTTAATACCTAATTCATCTAAGGTCTTCTTTAAAGTCTTAATGGTATCAGCGATGTATTTTTCACGTTGACTTCTCTTAACATCCATTAAGTTTACAATGCGGTAGTAAGCTTCTGGGTTTAAGTAGTGGAAACTCATATCTTCAAGCTCCCACTTAATTGTACCAATACCTAAACGGTCTGCTAATGGTGCATAGATATCCATGGTTTCTGAAGCAATTCTGCGTTGCTTATCTGGACGCAAGTGCTGCAAAGTATGCATGTTGTGCAGACGGTCTGCTAACTTAACCATGATTACCCGCAAGTCCTTAGCCATCGCAATCAACATTTTACGGTGGTTTTCAGCTAAGAACTCTTGGTGTGACTTATATTCGTACTTATTTAACTTAGTTACCCCATCAACGATAAAGGCAACGTCTTCGCCAAATTTTTCTTTTAATTCGTCATTAGTTACTGGGGTGTCTTCTACAGTATCATGTAAAAATCCTGCAGCAACTGTATCTGGATCAAGGCCTAATGTAGCAAGTGTTCCGGCAACTTGTGTAGGGTGAATAATATAAGGTTGTCCAGATGCCCTTTTTTGTCCAGCATGAGCCTTATTGGCAAACTCATATGCTTTCTCTACAAAAGCTACTTGCTTATCGTTCATGTATTTTTTGCAGGCATCAATTACCTGATCATGAGTCATTTCAATATATTTGGACATTAAGGTCATCCTCTCTAACGGTAAATATTTTTATTCAGCAATCCGAAAAGTTCGATTATTAAATAAATCAAACCGAACATTAAATTATATAGAGCAAATTTAGGCAAAATTGCTAAATCAAAAACGATTGGCATTAGTACCAGCCACCATCTATTTAAATTTAAACGATCGATTAAATTGCCTAAATGGTATGCAATTACACCATTAATGATGAAAAACAATAAACCAACCCTAAAAACTATTGGTAAGCGGCAAATACTAAAAACATATGGCAAAATTGCCACCAAAATACTCCACCAGACAAGCGACATCCATTTATGGGCATTCAACTTCTTGATTACTGAAATTTCTTTTATCTTATCCCCGATTTTTTTCATTAAAAATTTGTGCCTCTCATCAAAGTTTAATTTAATTTATAATATTTTACCACGTTTATTTTTCTTTTCTAGTAATTGCTAGCCCAATCCAACGACCTTGTCTCATGGTTAAGTCAATCTTAAAGCCATTTTCATCTAATGCCTTTTCAATCTTAGGTAATTGTAAGTAATCAATTCCTGAGAAGATGATTTGGCCACCATCATTTAAGTGGGCGTCCATTTGTGGAATCAAATCAAGCAAAATTTCAGCTAAAATATTGGCTACGATGATGTCGAACTTGCCATCAACATCAGCAAGCAAACTAGTCTTTTGTACTCTAATATTAGTTAAATCGTTTAAGGCAGCATTTTGTTGAGCTGCAGTCATTGATTCATCTGAAATATCGGTTGCTAATACATCGGTAGCACCCAGTTTTGATGCGGCAATAGCTAAAATACCACTACCAGTACCAACATCAACTACGCTCATTGGCTTAACCATGGCGCGTTCTAGTCCCATCATAGCAAGTTGAGTAGTCTTATGGTTACCTGTACCAAAGGCAAGACCTGGATCAAGCTTAATCAATTGTTGGTCGCTAAAAGCAGGCTTATAGTCTTCCCATTCTGGAACAATGGCCAAGTGTCTTGAAAAATCAATTACGTGATAGTACTTTTGCCAAGCGGTATTCCAATCTTGGTCCTTAATATAAGAGGTAGTAATTTTACCGTCGCCGACATTTAAGCCGTAACCAGCAAGTTCCTTAAGCTTAGCTTGGAACTTTTTAACAAGTTCATCCTTATCTGCTTCTTCATCAAAGTAAGCATAGAAATAAGTATCTTTAGGTAAATCTTTAATATCATCCATTTCAACAACAGTTGAATCATGTAACCAGCCGGCTTGTTCAAAGTCGCTGCGCTTTCTTGATTCAATGCCTAAAGCATTCAAATTATCTTGAGCATAAACGCCTAAGGCGTCTTCTACTTCATGACTAGTATCGATTTTGATAATTAATAATTTCATTAATAATAAACTCCTTTGGGATTTTCTTTGAGCAATGCTATCATGGTTAAAGGTGATAAATATGTCAAAGAAGAAAAATAAAAAGAATAAACTTGAGAAAACATTAGTTGAAAAAATTTTAGACCAACATAAAGTCAAGTATCGTCAGGCCGAATTTGCGGTTACCAAAGATAAAGGTGGAGTTGCGCAAATGGACACCTCTATTCTAAGGGACAAAGAGCGTTTCGTCTACAAAACCTTGGTATGTGAAGGAAATAAAACTGGTCCTTTAGTTGGTGTTGTACCAATTACTGAACATTTAAGTATGAAAAAGCTTGCTAAAGTATCAGGCAACAAGAAATGCGAAATGCTTCCTTTAAAGAAGCTTGCTAAGACAACAGGCTATGTTCATGGTGCTAACACTCCAATTGGTATCTATCATACACATCACTTCCCTATTTATTTAGATGACACAATGAAGGAAGCAGAAGAAGTTGGAGTTTCAAGTGGTAAACTTGGACGCAGTGTTTTTTTAAATCCTGAAGATTTAGCTAAAGTTACTGACGCTACGTTTGCAGATTTGCTTGAATAAAAACGCTTACAATTTATTCAGTCATCAGTTCTTTTTTATGGTAAACTTTATTTATACCGCATATAGATAAAACATAATAGAAGAAGATGACTGAAATGAATATTTTGTTAGGTATTATTGGTTTTACAGTTGCAATGATTGCTGCAATCGTAGTAACTACTTTCTTTAGCAATCGCGAAATAATCAACGAAGAATAACAAATAACAATACGTAAAAAGGAGCAATTTTATATTGCTCCTTTTTTGTCTTTTCTTATATACTTAATGTTATTTAGAAAAAACTTATAGCTTTATAGCGTGTTACTTTACGTTTAGGTATACTTAATTACGTGCTGCTTAAACATTAGATACCGCCGCATAGCTTTGACGGAAAACTTTTTCAAAAAATTTTATTTTTAAATGAGTAATGTTATTTAACTTGTGCTAATCTATAGTTGATCTTAAAAATAGTGTTATTTAAAGAGACCTTCTTCCAAGTCTTCTTTATCTAAAAAATACACTCAAATTAACTAGAAAGGCATATAGATTATGAGACACAAGAATGATTTAACCTTCAACGCAAAATTTAACGGCAAAGAGAGGTTCGGTTTCCGTAAGTTATCTATTGGCTTAGCTACTGTAGCTCTTGGTACTACTTTCTTCTTGAGCAATGGTCAACTTGTTCATGCGGATGAAAATAATAATCAAGAGCCTACCTCTACTGAAGTTGAAGGAGCAACTCAGTCAGAAGAAAAACAAGAAGTTAAAGTTGAAACTCAGCAAGCTACCACAGAAGGAAACAAAGAAGCTACTCAGCAAACTGCTCCTAAGAGTGGTGATAGTTCTGAAACTAGTGGCGCTACTCAAAGCAGTACTCCCAAAACTGACAAAGCTACTCAAGGTAATGCTTCTAAAATTGATAGTGCATCTACAAAAGATGATCAAAACAATACCACAAAAGAAACTACTAATAAATTAGATATTTCTTCTTTAGAAAAAAATAAAGTTGATAAAACTACTTTAACTGATCAAAAAGACAATGAAACTCCTGCAGAACCTTCTTACTCTTCTACAGTTACTGCACAAAAGAGAAATAGCGATGGTACCTCAACTGATGTAACCGGTAAAAGCCAAAAAATGGCAGCTGATCAGGATGCTGTTGAAGTTGATACTACTGTTAATTTAACAGACGTTAAAAAAGTTACAAAAGATAATCCTATCAAAGTTCAAATCATTAATTGGAATACTCAAGAACCATCAGATGTTTTGCATATCAACGATACAATTAATAATTCTAAAGGATGGCACTTTGAAAAAGAGCCAAATGATGATGAAAAGAACGATCCACTTACCTTTGACGCTTGGTATGAAGGTGATAAATTACCTACCAGTGTTACCTTCAGAATTAATGTACAAGCACGTAATGAAAAAGTAAAAGAGTATCTTGCAAACCATACTAGTGAATCATCTGAAAATCTCCCTGTAGGAGTAAAAATTACCTATCCTACTGGCAAGGTCGAAACTCAACATGCATTTGATGCTCAATTCATTACAAGCCAAGATACAATTCAAAAAAATGAAATTCTTAAAGGCTTCAGAATGGGAGAAACCACTATTGAAGCAGAAAAAGGATACGGCAATATATCTCCAAAAGACGTAGACAAATATAAATTAGACAATGCTAACGATACAGTACTTCAATGGGGGCTTTACTTTAATTACAGTGGCAGTCTAGATCCTAATAACATTACTACACTTGAAAATGCTATCTTCAGTGCTAGTTTTCAAAATCAGATCTTCTTACCAGACTCAATTAAAGTTTTTGAAGTTCCAATAAACTGCGTTTCAGATGGTCATGGACATCGTTATGGTATTGATGACAAAATAGGTGATAAAAAAGTTTACGATTTAATAGTTACCGATAGCAATAGAAGATACGCATTTGAAAATTATTTAAAAGATAACTCAAATGGAGAAAACTCTGCTAAATCGATTGAAAATGGATTCGCTATTGATCAATCAAAGTCAGGCACTTTCTACGTTCCATCAGAAAATGGTCAAAAAGATGAATCTTATAGTAAACATGCTTACTTTATCCAAGTTGATACTGTGGTTCCAAGTAAAAACAAGGGTGACGGCAGTTTATCTTCACATATTATTCAAGGTACAGGCGAGAATGTAACAAACCATACCGTTAATTGGAATAATATAACTGATGGTAGCGGTGATGATACCCAAAATGTACAACAAGCAATTCTCAGATACTACGACGATACTACAAGAGAATACTTAGATATTGTTAACGGTAAGCCAAATGTAATTTCTGTAACTGGTCATACTGGTGAAACAATTGATTTTGGTGATTCAGCTCAAACAAAATATGATGATTTCACCAATGCTCATTATGAATACAGCGGAATCACAATTGGTTCAGAAACAGGTAATTTTATTTTACGCACTGACGGATCTAAAGAGGCTTTTGACACAACCAATATTTTCCCTCAATTTGACGATATCAATACTTATGCAGATGGCAAAACTGACTCTAACCCACAAATCTTTGTAGTACATTTTAAGCATGAATCTAGTACGAAAAATACTACCGAAGAAGCTACTGTAAAAGAACATATTTCTTACTACTACGAAAATGGATCAAAACAAAACCTACAAGTTCCTGATAAATATACTCCTATAGATTATGAATTACATTTCACTCGTACTCGCACTGATAAAACAGATTTAGTAACTAATAACACTGTGACCACTTGGGGCGATTGGACACTTGATCCTTCTAAAAACAACTCCAACAATAAAACTTCATTTAAAGAAATTTTATTTAGCAATTTACCTCAAGAATTAGACGACAACTACAAACTTGATCCAGATGGTAATAAGTTTATCGTTAATGACAACACTGGCACCGCTCATTCTATTATCGCTGACAGAAAGATTAATGCTGTTTCATTCGATAATGACGAAATAAGTGCTTTACCAAAGAATGCTTCAATTGATATCCAAGTACCATACAAACAAGCTAAACAAAAAGCAATTATTAAATACTACGACGATACTACAAAACAATATTTAAGCTTTGATAAGGATGGCAAAGTAGTTGATGTAGATAATAATGGTACTCCACTAGAAGACTCCACAACTGGTTATACTAACAACCCGATTGATTTTAGTAATACTGATGCCTCAAGCCATTATAGTAATTTCACCCAAGCTAACTACACATATGACAGAATCACAACAGATTCGGAAACTGGCAATGCTTTAACTGCCAACGGATTAAATGTACCTTTTGCTACAAGCGGCATTTACTCTACATACGATAAGAGTGATGTCGACAACAATGGTAATGACACTCAGCCACAAGTCTTTGTAGTTCACTTTAAGCATGGAACAAAGGATAACCCTGTTAGTCAAACAACTACAGTAACTGAAAATGTTTCTTACTACTACGAAGATGGACCAAAGGCAGGTCAAAATGTTCCTAATACGTATGCTCCAAAGAATTATGAATTAACTTTCACCCGTACTGGTACCGAAACAATAGATTCTGTAACTGGTAAATCTATTAAAACTACCTGGAACAAGTGGAAGCTTGAAAATTCTAATGATGGCACTTCATTTAAAGAAATTTTATTCAGCGATTTGCCTCAAGAATTGGATGATAACTACAAGCTTGATCCAAATGGTACTTTCAAAGTTACAGATACTACTGGTAAAAAAGAAACTGAACAACTTTTAATTATCAAAGGTAAAGATGGTAAGATTAGCGCTATTTCATTTAGCGACGATGACATCACAGCTTTATCTCAAATTAAGAACCCTTCAATCACTATTCAAGTACCATATTCTTACACTCCAATTCAGCCTTCACAACCAACTCAATCATCTCAGCCTACTCAACCTTCACAACCTAGTCAGGCTCCTCAACCAAGTCAACCTACCCAGCCTACTCAGCCTTCACAACAACCTAGTCAGCCTACTGTAGTAACCCCTAAGGGTCAAAATGAACGTAAGTCACACAATTCATCACATAATACAAAGGCTAATACTCCTAAAGGTACTAAGACAGTTACTAATACTACCAGTACTATCACTCCTAAGGGTACTCACAAACGTACCTTTACTAGTTACACAAGTACTACTACTCCAAAAGGTCAAACTACAACTGACAAAGTAACTGTAAATACTAACAAGCAAAATACACTCCCACAAACCGGTGAAAAGCAAACAAACTTAAGCGTTCTCGGTTTAGGAATCATTGCTTTAGCTGGATTATTCGGCTTAGGTTATGACAAGAAGCGCAAAAACTAATTTCTAGTTAACGCAAAAAAGGTGTCTGGGAAAAAAGTCGATTTCTAGTTAAATTTCAACTTTGACTCAAAACAAAAATCCCATTAAATCAAGGTTTATCAATACCAAGATTTAGTGAGATTTTTTAATTTTTGAGTTTTTTCCCAGACACCTTTTTTTATCTTTAAATATTTTCCAATTTCAAGAAATTATTCCATGCATTAGCTACATTATCAAAGCTGTATTTTTTCCGGCTCTGATATGCATTCTTTGAATATTCTTCAATTATCGTAGGATGACTCAACAAAAATTCAAGTGCACTTACAAGCGCTGCTTCATCCCCTGCTGGAACCAACTTACCATTGTAATTATTCATCACAATCTCACTAGGTCCATAATTGATATCATAACTAACTGCAGGACAGCCATGCTCTTGTGCTTCAAGTAAAGCCATCGCAAATCCTTCATATTCACTAGTCAATACTTCAAGCCAGGCATGGTTATAAACCTCAGTCAAATCCTGCTTAAAGCCGCCAAACGAAATATAATTCTCAGCTTGCAGTTTCTTCACCAACTCTCTCAATTTTGGCTCTGTTTGTGCATCCCCATAACCGTAAAAAGTCAGCGTTAACTCAGGGAACTTATCATGCAGCTTAACTGCCGCTCTAATCACATGATCTAGTCTCTTCACCGCATCAAGCCGTGCCACTGCAATCAAACTATATGGTTTCCGATCCTTAAACTCTACCGGCACAATATCCTTTTTAACAAAAGTCACCGGAATTGCATAACTATGATCCGTATCAAACAAGTTAGCAGCATCATCTGCTTCCTGATCTGTCGATGAGATCACGCCAGTTAAAGAGCCATTTTTAAGCATCTCTTGAATGCCTTGATAAATTTCGAACAACTCACCGTCAAATTGGCCATCAGTCGTTAATGCTGAGTGGAACACCATATAACGTGGATTAGGCGCCTTCATCAATTTAAAAGCATCTAAAGTATAATCCGAGCGATCCGCATACAGCACTGCCTTAGGATCTTTCTGACAAATTTCATCCAAAAAGTGAGCCCGAAATTCTGCTAAATCATCAAAGTCAAGCCACTCTCCATCTTCATTTAGTTGCACTAAAGTTAACACAGGCTGATTATCATCGCTTCCACGATAATGCATCATAATCTTTGGCTTACCCGAATTATCATAATATTGCCGCAGAACTACACGACCTTTATCTTCAAAAAACTCTGAATAAGCTAGACAACCATCATCATAATAGTCTGCTCGATCCATAAAACCGTATCGATCATAATAATTAGCAGAATAAAGGCGATTTTCACGCAAGACAATCTGCAGTCGTTTCTTGCCATCACGATAGGCAATCTTATCTTGCACATCATAGTTAGAACTATGCAAAATTTGATCAATCAGTTCATCATCGTTGTCTACTTCAGTCTTTAAATCTAGTTTTTGATAATACTGGAAAAGGTTAATCACCGAATCAGCCGACTGCAAACTAGCTTGTGCATCATCGTGCCACAGATTATATTCAACTTCAATTATCTTAGCTTCTTGTCCAATCGCCTCAAACAAATGAACTCGCTGCATCTGAGCAATTTCAATTGCTGATGGAGTAGGATTTTCTTGACTAGTTATAAAATAATGCATTATTTTTCCTCTATTTAAAAAAAGACGAGCCACATGGTTCGTCATTAGTTTATTAATCTGCATGTCTCCACTTCTTGTCAGTCAAGATACGAGCAGCAAGAAGTCCCAAAGGCAAAGCAATTACGATCATCAATGCTTCAGTAATCCAGAAGGCACCAATATTGATGTTGGTAATACCAAAATTGAAAACTGCACGATACATGTAAAGGCCTGGAACCATAATTACGATTGATGGAACCGTAATAGCAATTCTAGGGAAACCAACTTTTTGTCGTACAATACTTGCCAAAAGTCCGGCAAGAAGTGCGCCAATAAATGCAGCTAAAGCTGGTGCCATGTGAGAATAGTCAACTAGACTTAAACGAAGTGTATTCGCCATCGCACCAATAATTGCTGCTGTTGCTGCCATATCCGGACGACTATTAAACATAATTGAGAAGCCGAATACCCCGCAGAAGCTGGCAATCAAGCGCAAGAATGTTAATAGACCTGGATCAAGATTTAACTTAAGCATTGAACCTGGATGAAGGTTTAACATTGTAGCTACTGCCCAACCAGCCATTGTCGCAATTGTAATAACCAAAATCGCATAGGTTAGTCGTTCAAGCCCTGAACGCATATCTAGCTTGGACATGTCGAGTCCTGATGTAATAAATGGAAATCCTGGAATCACAAATAGCATAGCTCCAATATAACCATAGGCATGGTGGTGATCTAAATGAAATAGCAAAGTTCCTACATGGAAGCAGGCAAAGTAAACGATACATGCTACCGCTACAGCTACGGCAATCTTGGCTACCAAAGTAATTTTACGCTTACCCATAACTGAACGAACGTAGTTACCGACTCCTGCGCCAAAGAAGGCACAGATAACTTCTGGCAAGCCGCCACCTAATAAGAAAATGAATCCGGCACAGGCAAGACCTGAACTTAAACCAGCAGTTACGGAAGAATAAGCTGATTTTTGATTTTCAATTTCACGCAGGCGTTTATGAATTTGACCAATCGTCCAGCGGCCATCGCCAGCTTCAAATTGACGCACGAATTTTTCCAATTCATTTAACTTGGCCATATTTACGCCAGTTGCTGGCAAAGATAAAGTTTGTGAATATGATTCATTATCAACATCAAAGCAAGTATATTCAATCGATACTAATCCAATATCAGTTGAACAAGTAATGCCGAGAGTTCTAGCGATTGTATCCATTGAATCTCGCACACGCCATGCTCCTGTACCACAATTCAAAAGCATAATGCCGACTCTACCTACAATCGAAGCTTTTTCAACTAAAGTAGCATCTTGAGCAATGGTATCATCATCACTCTTGAAGAATTCCTCCCACATTATCTTCATATGATGCTTTTCAGATAAATGATGTTCTTGTCCCTTTTCCATTGATATAATTACTTTCCTTCATCCTCAATTTTTAGTAAAATTATAGCTCTTATATTCTACCACAGGATTTTTATCAAGCAGCGAACGAAATTTAACATTTTTTCAAATTAGTACTCCTTTTTTATTAGTTTAAATTTATAATAACTTTTAGAGAATTTGATAACTAGATATAAAAGGAAGAAATAAAAGTGGCACAATTATCAGATGAACAATTAGCCAATATTGCTCATGACTTTTACTTAAGCAAATTAAACATTGGCGAAATTTCACAGAAATACAATTTATCACGCTACTTAATTACTAAGGCCTTAGAAGATGCCGAAATGCGTGGGATTGTTAAAATCAAAATTATGCAAGGCGTTAAACGTAACCAGTTATTAGAACGCGAATTTCAAAAGAGATTTGGGTTAAAAGAAGTTTTCATTTTGCATAGCTATGAAGACCAGGATGGCGACGGTGAAGCAGTCACTGACTTTGCATCTAAGCAAATTGAAAACTATCTGCAAAAAACTAAGATTGCTGGTGTCAGCTGGGGTTCAACAATACATGGCGTAATCAATGACTTTGCAGAAGAGACCTTACCTAACCTTTACTTCGTTCAACTTCTAGGTCAATCAATCAATACTACTCGCCGCAAGAATCCTTTAGCACAAGAAGCCGCAGAAAGTTTGCATGCACACAGCCTAAGCTTACCTTCGCCGCTATACGTCGTTGATCCTAAGATCGTTCCTATTCTCAAGACAGAGCCATATTTCAAAATAATCGAGAATTGCTACCACAACCTTGATTTACTCTTTACAGGATTAGGAACTTTTGATGCTTTCAGAACAAACCAATTTTTAATGAAAAATTATGGCCCTAAATTATTAAAAGACATCCCACAAGATAAAATTGCTGGTATGATTATGGGACGGCCTTATGATATCGACGGTCACTTTTTCCCATCTATTGAAAAGCACATTTGTGGCATTTCAATAAAGGATATTATGAAGACGCCAATTCGCTTCTGCGTTGTCCAAAATCGTTTTAAGTCAAAAGCATTGCTTGGGGCTCTTCGTAGCGGCATCATTACTCATTTAGTAACTAACGATGCAATTGCTGAACGCGTATTGCAATATCAAGAATAATTTTTTGGAGGAGAAAAATGAAAAAAACTAAATTTGATCTATGGATCGGAGGCATTAATTTATTCAACTGCCTCTTGTTTATCGCTTCATGGTTTGCCATTTTTGGAGCAGATTTTACTACTAGAGCAGCAATGTTCTATTACCTATTTGCCTGGTGCGGCGTAATTATTAACGCAATCGCTGTTGTGCAAACTCACAATTTAAAAATTTCAATAGTTGGACCAATATTGGGAGTTATCGGCAATGCACTTTATGGCTTCACCGCTGTTCTTGCACTGCCAGCAGTAATCATCAATATTATTTCTGCTTTCTTCATTTTCATGCAACACGACAATAAGAAAAAATAGAATAGAAAAAAATCCCTAAACTATCAAAAAGTTTAGGGATATTTTTTAGCCTAAATATGAAATTGCTACTTGCAATTGAGCTAGCTTCATCGCAGCTTGAGCAACATTTTCACGATCAACATCAACATAGATTTCAAAATGATCGTCATCAAATTGATAACCAGAGCCTAATGCGATTTCTCTAGCTGTATCATTTAATTCTTCATCTTCATCATTTGGATCAAGCTTGAATAAAATGCGGCCGCCATCGCTAACGCGGCAATGATCTTCGGCTTCTTCTACCCAGACATATACCGTATCACCATAAGCATCGATCATCATTGTTGCAATCTGCATTGTGTGATCATCTACCCAAACAACCTGGGTATTTTCAGTTACATAATCACCAATTTCTCTACTCAGCTTTTTGGTTTCTTCTTGCTTCATTTTTTACCTCAATTTAACTTAGCTAACTTATAGCCTGAATCTTTGAACAGTTTAAATTTATTCTTTAATCCACTAGTGATATAGACCTTTTTATCCTTAGTGATAAAAATTGCGTCTGTATCTTTCTTGTGCTCAATATACTGATAACCTTTTTTAAGGCCTTTATCAAAAGTAGCTGTTGAAAGTGCATCCCCATCAACAGAATTCTTAGTCACAATTGAAACACCCATCAAATTATTTTGGAAAGGATAACCAGTTTTAGGATCCATCAAATGACTGTAGACAGTCTTTCCTACCTTCAAGTAACGTTCATAGATACCTGATGTAACGATCGTCTTATTCATTTCTGGAATAGAGCCAATTGCTGTACCGCGACTCTTCCTAGGATCTTGAATCCCGACTGTCCAATTACTGTGGTTAGTAGGTGATGGACCTAATACATATACATTACCACCTAAATCGATAATTGCACTTGTAACGCCATCTTTAACCAAAACTTTTTTCACTTGGTCGGTAATATAACCTTTAGCAATGCCGCCTAAATCAAGCTTCATATTTTTCTTAGTTAAATAAACGGTACGCTTAGCATCATTAAATTTAACATTGTGATAGTTAACTAATGGCAAACGCTCATCAATTTGCTTTTGCGTTGGCTTATGCGCATCAGGAAAACCAATTCGCCACAAACTAGTAATTGGCCCAATCGCCATATCAAAGGATTCATCAGAGTTTTGACTGTAGTAATATGCCTTTTTACATAAGTCATATACGTCTTTAGAAACTTTTACTGGCTTTTTACCAGCTTGGGCGTTAATCTTGTCAACTTCACTGCCTTTTTGGTTAACAGTGATTTCATCAGCTAATTTTTTAATACGATTAAAGCCATCATCTAAAGCTGCACTTTTGTTTTTATTATAGATTTTGATCGTACAAACAGTTCCCATTAAAAACTGCGTGTCTTCAGTTGGTTTAGTGGTTAAATTGGTTGTACTTTTATTTTGCGTTTTACTTTTGGTGCTGCATCCTGAAACTACAGTTAACAACATTATTAAGAGTAAAAATACAATAGGTAATTTTCTTTTCAATTCTAATTCTCCAATAAAAAAAGAGTAGTTTTTATACTACTCTTTTATAATCATCTTCATACAAATAAATTATTCTTTGTAGAGAATGTTGTCAACCTTAATAGTCTTAGTGTTACCCTTTTGAGCAGCATTCAACAATTGTGATACATAAGTAATGAAGTCGTTTGAAGATTCAGTAGCACCTGATACTACTTGTACCTTTTCCATATCACCATCATTGTCTAAGAATTCTTTTCTTAACTTCTTGATGTATTCCTTAGGACCAACCTTTGAGTACTTCTTCATTTGCTTTTCGTATGAAGCGTTTTGAGTCTTTGATTGACCCTTCTTGTTTACTTGGTCGTATTTAAGATCTTACCGTTCTTAATAGTCAAAGTGTAAACTTGGTGGTAGCCGTGGTCATAGTTCAAAGTTTCAAGCTTGTAAGTACCATCCTTGTACTTAGCGTTGTTGTTAATATGGATAGTTGCAGTGTCACCCTTTTGAGCTGCTTGAACTAATTGACTAGCATAGTTTCTCATGCTGTCACTTGAACTAGTAGCACCTGATACTACTTGAATGCCGTTTACGTTAGCACCATTAGCCTTAAATTCTTTGCTCAAAGTAGCAATATATTCTTTAGGACCAACTTTTGAGTACTTCTTCATTTGCTTTTCGTATGAAGCATCTTGGGTCTTTGATTTACCATCTTTATTTACTTGGTCATAAGTTGCGTCAGTAACCTTGCCCCCCTTAACAGTCATTGACATCTTAACCTTGTAGCCATGGTCGTAATTGTCTTCAACTAACTTGTAAGTGCCATCCTTTAATTTAGCACCAGCAATTTGCTTACCAACTTTTTGCTTTTTAACAACCTTAGTAGTCTTTGGCTTGCTTGAAGATGATGACTTGCTTGATGAATTACTTGCAGTAGTTGAACATGCAGTTAACATCAATGCAGATAAGGTAACCACAGAAATTTCATAAATAATCTTTTTAGCTTTCATAAATAAACCCTCTATCTATATATACAAACTTAGTATCTATGTGTATTCTATCACAAATATTATTATAAGTTTTATCTTTTTGTATTAATTAAAATCGGCTAAATTTGAGTTTTAATAACGCTTTATTAAAAATTTAATGAAATATATTGCTTATAATTTCTTCTATTATGTGAAAAATAGCACTTTATCATATAGCTTTTTATTGTATAATTAGTTTGTATCTTGATTACAAAGTACATTTTTTCATATTAGAGGGGTGGAAATAATGACCCAAACCAACATCGTGGTTATAGGTGGTGGATTTGGTGGCTTGTATACCACTAAACACTTAGCAAAAAAACTCAAGAAAAATAAGGATGTCAAAATCACTTTAATTGACAAGCACCCTTATATGACAATGATGACTTCTCTGCATGAAGTTGCCGCAGATCGTGTTGAACCTAATGCACTTAAATACGATTTACAAAGACTATTTTCACGTAGAAAGCACGTTGATGTAGTTACTGATGAAGTTACCAAGATTGACCAAAAGACTAAGAAAGTTATTGGTAAAAATGGTGAGTATCCTTATGACTATGCAATTTTAGCAATTGGTTCTCAACCTAATGACTTTGGTACTCCTGGCGTTAAAGAACACGGCTTTACACTTGGCAGCTTAGATGATGCCGAAAAGTTGCGCAACCACATCGACTTGATGGTTCACTTAGGTTCACAAGAGCGTGATCCTGAAAGAAGAAAGCAATTCTTGAACTTCGTCATCGTTGGTACTGGTTTTACTGGTACTGAAATGGCTGGTGAACTTAATTCATGGAGACCAGAATTAGCTAAACGCTACAACTTACAACCTGACGAAATTAAGATCACTATGATGGAAATGGCACCAACTGTCATGAATATGCTTGATCGTGCTGATGCTAATAAGGCTGAAAAATACCTTACTAAACATGGTGTAGACATCAAGGTTAACACTGGTGTAGTTGGCGTTCACACAGATCACATTGATTTAAAGAGTGGCGACACCTTCCCTACTAGAACTTTGATTTGGACAGCTGGTGTTAAAGCCGTTGATTCCGCAAAAGACTTCGGCTTTGAAACTGCTAGAGCTGGCAGAATTGTTGTTAACCAATACTCACAATTGCCAGATGATCCACACGTATACGTTATCGGTGACGTAGCTATGTACGATGAAAATGGTTCAGGTCGAGGCGAACCACAAGTCGTTCAAGGTGCTGAATCTGCTGGTAAATGTGCATACAAAAACATTTTGGCTCAAATCAAGGGTGGCGAGCCTACCAAGTTCAAGGGTACCTACTCTGGATTCATGGTTTCACTTGGACCTAGCTGGGGTGTTGCTTCATTAGTTAACACATTCCACTTAAGTGGTTTCTTCGCTATTTTGATGAAAGACTTAGTAGACATGCTCTACTTCATCGAAATCTATTCTGGTTACTACTTGTTCCACTACATTATGAACGAATGGTTCAGAATTAAGCGTCCAACTCTTTGGCGTGGTAACCTTAATCGCTACGGTAACGTCCTTTGGACTGTTCCACTTAGAATTTTCTTAGGAATGATGTGGCTAGTTGATTGCTGGTACAAGGTTCAAGGATCTGGTTCTTGGTTTAGCAACAAGCTTCAATTACACTTCCCATGGCTTGCTCAAGCCGCAACTAGTGGTGCCACTTCTAAAGCTGCTGCTACGACTGCAGCTAGTGGTAAAGCCGCTGCCGCAAGTGCTAACGCAGTTCAATTCTCACTTAACTATGACTATGGTCACTCACCAATGGCTGTCTTCAACCAAATGCCAAGCTGGGTTCAATCATTAACTAAAGCAGTTATCCCGGATAAAGCCGCTGCCTTAAACGCACAAAAGATTATGACAGTAGTCGAAATTTTATTAGGCGTGCTTTTAGTAATTGGTTTATGTACATTCCTTGCTGGTGGTATGAGTGCCGCATTTATCGCTATCTTCTGTTTGTCAGGCATGAACTACTGGGTTAACGTTTGGATGTTCTTCGCTGCAATCGCAGTAATGAATGGTTCCGGTAGATCATTTGGTCTTGACATGTGGTTCGTCCCATGGCTTGAAAAGAAACTTGGTAAAGCAAGATATGGGGTCTTGCGGCCGATATATTATGTCGACAAAAATGGCGTAAAGAATTAAAATATTATCAGTTAGTAAAAAGGTCCTATAGTTTGATGCTATAAGACCTTTTTAATTGATATAGTGAGGTTAGCCAGCATGCGAAAAATAAAATTTGGAGATATTTTCATTGCTATCTTATTGCTGGCACTTAGTTTTATCCCCTTCTTCTTTTTAAAAACGCATCAGCAAACACACAATGAAGAAATTGCAATTGTGAAGGTTAATAATAAAACCGTTAAAAAGCTTAATCTCAACCAAAATACTGTTTGGACTTACGACAAAAATGGACAAAGAAATGTTTTGGAAGTTCGCAATAAAAAAGTCCATATGGTTGAAGCTAATTGCAGAGATCAAGTTTGCGTTAAAGAAGGCTGAAAAAACAAACCAGGACAGACTATCGTTTGTTTGCCACATAAATTCTTAGTAGAAATTAAGACTACTGGTAAGCATGCGAATAGTAATAATGACTTTGATCATACGCTGGTAAATCCATGATGAAATCAAAACAAACATTACAACAAACAATTTTTTTAGGCATCTTATGTGCTGAAGGCATAATTTTAGGCATTATTGAACAAAGTTTGCCTCCAATTTTTGCCTTTGCCCCTGGTGCCAAGATTGGCCTAACTAATATCATTACGATGATTGCGCTGCTTATCATGCCGTTTAGTGACTGCTTACTACTGACATTTTTACGTGTTACTCTAACGGCTCTGATTTCAGGCACCGTTTCAACTTTTATCTATGCCTTCAGCGGAGCATTTTTAAGTTTGATATTCATGAAGATGTTCATGATCTTTTATCCTAAATTTCTTAGTATAACCGGGATTTCCATTGTCGGCGGTGTCATTCATAATCTAGGTCAGCTTTTAATAGCTGCTTTTATTGCACAAAGCTGGTACATTATGCTTTACCTTCCCCTCTTAACAATTATGGGAATTTTGGCAGGTATCTTAGTCGGCGCTACTAGTACATACTTGATGCATTACATTAATGCACTATCCTTTATCAAGGAAAAATTATTTATTACTGAAAGGTAATTTATGGTCAACGAAGCAAAATTTTGGCAAGATATGCCAGAAGTTCAACAACAGTTAAATAAAATAGATCCAATTATTCAAGATAATTTATCTTCTGTTAAAGGAAAATTAGGCGATGCATTACGCTATGCTTTTTCTGCTAGCGGTAAGAAATTGCGTCCAGCCTTTGTACTTGAATTTGGTCAACTGCAAAAGCCGGCGAAAAACGACAGACTATTAAAAATCGCCGCCTCAGTTGAAGTATTGCATAATGCCACTTTAATCCACGATGATATTATTGATGAGTCACCTAACCGACATGGTCGAGAATCCATTCAAGCTAAATATGGCAAACAAATTGCTGTTTATGCTGGAGATTTTCTCTTTGCCCTTTCACTGCGACTTCTTAGCAATAACACTTCTAAGATCACTAATTTGCGCCTTAACGGTACGGCAATGCAAAATATTTTAGCTGGTGAAACCGAGCAATTCGGCAATGAGTATAATTTGCAAATAACTAAAAAAGAATATTTGGAACAAATTAAAGGCAAAACTGCTATTCTCTTTGGCTACTCCTGCTTTATCGGTGCACTAGAAGGCGGATTAAAAAAATCGGTAGCCAATCAAGCTAAAAAAATTGGTGAAGCTGTGGGTATGGCCTTTCAATTAAAAGATGATATCTTAGACTATACGTCTGAAAGCTCGGTACTAAATAAGCCGGTATTAGCTGATGTCGTAAACGGTGTTTATACAGGGCCACTAATTTTTGCACTAGAAAAAGACCAAGATCATCAATTGCATGACTTAGTTAAAAAGGGCAAGAAATTGACTACTGCAGATTTAAGAAAAATTGACCGTCTGGTCAAAAATAATGGCGGAATTAGGGATGCAGAAGCACTTGCGACTGATTATACTAATAATGCATTAAACCTCTTAGAAGAGCATTTTCAGCAGTATCCAAATAGTAAAATCATCAAGCAAATGATCAATAAATTATTAAAACGTCAATATTAAAAAAAGCTGCTAAAGCACAGTAAATATGAAGTGAGACCCAAAAGTTAGACACTTTTGGGTCTTTTATTATGACTAAATTTAATAAAGAACAA
>NZ_CABUIW010000024.1 GCF_902491705.1 uncultured Lactobacillus sp.
CCGCCCCAAATCTTAGGTCTAAAGTATGGGGTTAAAAATAATGGTTCCATTTAAATCACCTCACATAAAGTATATACTTTATCGCAATAAAAATGAAACCCTTTTCTTAAATATATGTCTATTTTTCGTTTTACATGTAAAGCTATTTGCTATACTTACTAATTCCTTCAGCTAAACGGTTTAACCCATCTTTAACCATTGCTAATGGACAAGCCAAATTGATTCTAATAAAGTCATGACCATTGCCGCGATAAATATCACCAACAGAAATAATTAAACCAGTTTCTTTTCTAATAAAATCAGCTAGTTTTTCTGAATCATTAGTAACTTGATGTACATCGATCCACATTAAATACGTAGCTGTACCCTGAATTATCTTAATAGCTGGAATCTTATCTTGGATGAATTTTAGCAGCATAATCAAAATTGGTATTTAATTGTACTTTTAATTCTTTAAGCCAGTTATGTCCTTCTTCATATGCGGCAATAGTTGCTGGAATAGCTAATAAATTAGGTTCAGCAACTTCATCACTGTTTAATCCGCGACTAACCATTTCACGCAAGTTTTCATCTGGAACAATGGCAGTAGCTGCATGAAGAGCAGCTACGTTAAATGTCTTACTTGGTGAAACAAGTGAAATTACGTTTTGCTTAGCTGGACCATTAACTGAAAATGCAGGTGTGTAATCAGGGCCTTTTCTGATCAAATCACCATGAATTTCATCTGAAAGAAGAGTCACATGATGCTTATGACATAAGTCTGCTAATTTTTGCACTTCTTCTGCTGTCCAAACTTTGCCAATTGGGTTATGAGGATTACAAAAAATCATTAAAGTAGTTAAAGGTTCCGCCAACTTTTGCTCTAAGTCCTGCCAATCAACCACGTAATTTTTACCGTCAAATTGTAAATCACTAGATAAAACGTGACGACCATTATTCAAAATAGAATTATAAAAAATATTGTAGACAGGTTCTTGGACCAAAACATTATCGCCAATATGTGAAATGCGCCGAACAATTGAAGAAATTGCAGGAACAACGCCAGTAGTAAAGATCATCCATTCAGTTTCAGGACGATGGTTGTGCTCAGTTTCATACCAATCAGCTACGGCATTAAAGTAGTCATCTTTAGGGAATTCATAACCAAAAGCACCTAATGCAACTTTTTTCTTCATTGCGTCAATTATTTCTGGTGCTGTTTTAAAGTCCATATCTGCAATCCACATTGGCAATTCGCCTGGTTTTACATCCCACTTAATCGAATCAGTATGTGTTCTATCTGGAGCATTTACAAAATCATATTGCATATTATCACTAGTCCTTTGGTTCTTGATTCATATCTGATTGATCAACTTTTTTACCAATATTTGGACAATCAATAATAGTGTTTGATGGATCAATCTTGTTAGGATCCATAATTAGAGTACCGATTTCAGGAGCAGATAACTTACCAGAAATTGGATTCTTTACACTATCAATCTTGGCATTCAATTCTACATTCATATTAGAAACCTTTTCAAAGGCTAAATCAGTATGAATGAGTGAACTGTTTTTAATTTCAAGTTGATCAATATAATTTAATCCTTGATCACTTTCAATTTTACAATTAATAAACTTAATGTTGTTAGTATTCCAAGCTAAATATTCACCATCAATAGTTGAATCGTAAATCACAACATTCTTACAATTCCAGAACGCATCTTTAGATACAAAAGTTGAATTATGAACTTCGATATTTTCTGCACCATCAAATACGTAGTTGCCTACTACGCTGACGTTATCAAGATAGATATTTTTACTATCTTTACCAAAATAATCACCATTAATTTGAGAATTAGTGATTCTAATGTTGTCGCAAGTCCACATTGTTTCTTCTGCATCAGCAAAATGAACATTATCCAAATTAATATGACTGGCTCTTCTAAACAATTTTGGAGCTTGCAATGCACTATTCTTAATTGAAATATTATTGGTGTACCAGATACCACTTCTAGACATCGTTTCAAAAGTAGTATTTTCCACTTTGACATTTTCATCATACCAAAGTGGATATTTCCATTTAAAAATTGAATTTTTCAGTGTAATATTCTTTGCTTCTTTTAAAGGAGATTCGCCTTCGCCAAAAGTAATGCCATCTAAATCAGCATCATTTAAGCCGTAAAGTATTCTTTCTCCTTCAAAATATTTATTCTTAATTTCTTTCATATTTTCTCCGCGTATTACTATTTTAATTCTGTCTATTATTTCTACGTTTATTGTACAAACTATCTCTAATAATGTTTAATACTTATTTTCATGGCTTATCCATACATAAAAGTTATTACTAATTTATTATTTTTTTAATTAAAAAAAGTCCTAGACATATTGTCTCAGGACTCCAACTCAAAGATGAAAAATCACCTATTAGTGTTTCTTATTCAATTCTTTTTGATCAATACTTATAGCACTTTTTGCCCACTTAGGAATTTGATCAATTTCCCTATTTATTACTTTCCCTTTTCGATCATACACCGTCTTAAACAAAATTGTATTGTCATATAATATGACTTCATCAAAGATTCTTTATATCTTTTCAGTATTAATTCTTTTGGCACTCCATGGCCACCCTTTACCACTCTATCATTTACACGTTTAATTGCTAATTCTGCATTATTTAATCCAATCCAACATATAATAGATGTATTTTATATCCATTAGCTTTAATTCTATCTATCAAACGTGTTGCTGATTTTTCACTTCCAGCAAAGGTTGTCTCTAAACTTATATCTTTTCCATCTTTCAAATTTTGCTTTAATATTTTTATTTCTAACAGCATAGCCTTAATATTTGTTCGTGGATCTCTCCAGTCCCAATCATTATCTCTAGCTATTTCATCAGCATTTATACGAACTGTATCTTTATACTTATATTGGTTATCTAAATAAAGAGTAGATTTACCTGCCCCATTAACTCCAGCATACAAATATATATTTTTTATAATACAAATTTAGAATTAATAGTTTTTTCTTGACGATGTTGCAAAAGTCGATCCGAAATTTCATACCAGAAATTTCTATCTTCAGCATTCTTAGCTTTTTTAATTTGTTCTTCTACTTCTTCTGGGTTCAAATCATACATAGTTTTTTCAAACTCTTTAATACTTGCCACGACTAAGCACCTCTTTAATAATATAAATAAAAAGGCACTTAGGTCCTCGCCTAAGTGCTTTATCTATGGAGATGAGGAGCACCTCAACCCCTTGTTATATCAAGTCTTAGGAGACTTTTTACGTCAATTTTACGTCATTTATTATAATTCACTCAATTTTGCAGTTATTAAGCTGTCATTTTTTGCCTTGTATTCATCAATTAAGTATGAATAAGTGTTTAATGTGATAGTTACATTTGAATGTCCTAACCTTTTGCTAATTGCGTAAATGTCTACGCCTTTACTAATCAAATAAGCAACATGAACATGTCTCAAAGAATGAAAGTGAAAACCTTGCTTGCTTATACCACTTTGCTTCATAATATTACGTAAGCATTTATTTAAAGCGGTGCTAGTTGGAATAGTGCCAAAAACATTTTTAAATATCATTGTTGAGTTATTAGACTTTAAATCGTCTAAGTATTGGAGCAATTCACGATTAACTGAAATTATTCTTTTGCTCTTAACTGTCTTAGTTGGTTTAAAGTCTTTTTTTGCATCGTCCCACGCCTTATTAATATTAATAGTGCCGTGTAGTTCGTCTATATCATTCCATGACAAGGCTTGTATTTCTTCTTTACGCATCCCTGTATAAAGTGCCGTTAATATCATGTAGCGACTTGTATTGTTCTTGTTTAGCCCCTCAATGGTGGCTTTTTTTAGTACCTTGATTTCATCGTTATTTAGATATTCAACTTTCAATTCTTTTTCCTTATTGTGGGTTAATTGAACGTTATGAGTGAAATCCTTGGCAATAATATCATCATCTATTGCATAGCTAACACATTGCCGAATAGCACCATTTAATTTAGAGACACTCTTCCAAGCGTGGTCTTTACCGTACCAGTTAATAAACTGCTGGTATTCAATCCGCTTAACGTCTCTTAGCTTCTTATTCTTGAAATAGTTTTGAATTACTTTATAAAAAATCAAATACCGCTTTTTAGTAATATCTGCTAATGAACTATTACCCTTATAAGTTTCATACCAGCGATTGTAGTAATCGGCAAAACTAATATCTTTCAAATTAATATTAACGGTGTCTAATTCTTTCTCTACCTTATCGGCTTCTTTGAGTGCATCCCTTTTGAACTTAAATTTGCCTACTGACTTTTGTCTTCTTTTGCCGTTCTTATCACGATAATAAGCATAACCGTAATAGCCGTTCTTAGTTGGTTTTACATAACTCATAGTACTTTTTACCTCGTTTATTTAGTCCATTTGGTAGCGTGGGTATTAAAACGAGAAAATAAAAAGCTACATCATTAGGGATGCAACACAATAGCAAACGGTAGCAAGATTAATAATCATTTTTATATGGAAGTCGTGGAATACGGCTTTTTTTATGCTGAAGTTATTTTGATTTGAAATAACTAATCTTTATATGCCCGCTTTTGAACTATATCCCAAAATTGCTTAGACTTTATTCTATTTTCGCTAGCCTTTTTTATTTCTTCACTAGTTCTATTAGGGATTGGTGTATTATCAAATTCATTTTGAACTTCAGAAACCGTTGATTTAAAGCTAGAACTACTTTTCTCTAAAAAGCTCAAATAATTTTGCAATATATTAGCTACTAAATTAAGCAAACTAACATAATCAAGATTTACAGGCTTAGAAGTAATTAACCACACTACTGGATCGTTAATAGTAAATATTCCTCCAAACATTTTCTCCCAAAATTCAAAATCGTTATACGTTTCTTTGGAAAGTCGGCGATGCTTTAAACTTATTTTTCCCCATCCAATTAACACATCAAAACTACATAAAAAAATATCATTCATAGCTTTTTGTTCATCTTGCCATTGTTTAATTTCATCAATACTAGATGTATAGGGGTCAAATATTTCATACACTTTTTTCTCACTAAATTCATTTATATAGCTTTTTTGAATACACAAAATTATTTCTTTGTTACTTACTGCACCTTGTAAAACTATTGGCGTAGTATTCATAAAATCAGCAAGACTAGCCCACATCTTTTCAGTAGGATTATTTAGCCCATTTTCCCAACGTGAAAAAGTGGCTGGTGTTATAGGCTTTAATTTTCTTTTTGCTAACCATTTGTTAAAAGAATTAACAAAAGACTTCTGTGTTAATCCTGTTCTTTTTCTAAAATATTTTATTCTATTTTCCATTAAATAACCCCCCTTTTTTAAACTCTATTATACATAAACATTTGATAATAATTACAAAAATGTGCAATTATTTCATGTTTAGTATTGAATTACATATTTATGTAATATATAATCGAATCAAAGTTTGAATTACAAATATTTGTAATTTTTATAGATTGAGGTGAAAAAAACATGATCGAATATCTAACATTTAAGCAAGCCATGAAGTATATGGGGTTTAACTCTTATGACAGCTTAAGAGAAATTATTAAATTAGGCTTACCAGTCATCGAGTTTGGTAAATCAAAGCGAATTAGTAAAAGCGCTATTGATAAGTTTATGAAAGAACATCAATCAGTAATGAAAGAAGCTAAATAACATGGACGCAATAAAAATGGAGCTACCAAGCGAATTGAAAGACGCTATAACCCAAACTATAGGGGATGCACTCCAAACCACAGTTAAGGCAATCAAAGAAGAAAATAGTTTTCCGCCCTATATGAACCAAAAAATGGCAGCCACTTATTTACATGTAGCGCCCGCTACGTTAATTAAGTGGGAAAAGCATTATGCTGACTTCCCTGTTATTGTCGTTGACGGTGTGAAGAGATACCCAAAATCATCCCTTAACAAATGGATGCAATCAAGAAAAAGAAAATAGTTAAGCGTTTGGTAGCGTGGGTATTGAAATGAGAAAGAGGTAAACAATGGAACATTTAGAGGTTGTAGAAATAGCCAAACACAGAGATAGAATGCTAAACACTAGCATTCCTTTAGACCCAAAGGCAAAAAGTTTATTAAATATTCTCAAGTTTCATATTGGACGTAAGAATGGAATTTCAAATAAAGAACTAGCTACAGCATTAGGTACTACGGTTCGATTAGTGACTAATTACTTCAATGCTTTACGTGTTCGCGGTTATCCTGTTTGTTCTGAATCTGGTAAGGGCTATTGGTGGGAAAATGACCGATACCAATATGACAAATGGTTAAAAAGACAAGAAAACACCATTAAGCGAAAACAAGAAATGAACCAAGCTCAAAGAAATAGCATGGATAAATATTTTAAGAATTAGAGGTTTTAAATGAAAGAATTGAAAATAATGTATGCTCCCTTCGTTGAACAAGAGGGCTATCTTGAAATTAAAAAAGGCGCTTACTATTTGTTAATTAACAAGAACTTGACCACTAAAGAAATTAGCAAAATTGAAGCGTGGGCTATTAACAAAGTACTGGAAGAAACAAAAAAGCTCGCAACTATTGGCGTAGTTACGAGCAGTAAGTAAAAATCATACCAAAAATTTTTACACGTAAATTATAGCAAAAAAGATTTAACTAGAAAGAAGAGCCTAATATGTTTAGCAAAGAATTTAACAGAAACGATAAAGAAATGACCAAAACCATTAAGGAATTAAAAGAAACCATTGAATGTGCTGAAAATGAGGGCGTAGACATTGTAGACGGTGTAACCTACCCCACTTCATACCTTTGGCGTAATGCTGCAGAATTAGCCCTTAAATTGGCAAATATCCAAGACTGGTTTGATAGAGATTACTACAAAGACGATAAGCAAGACAAATAAACAAAAAGAATGAGTAATAATAAATCACTCACTCAAAGAAACACATGACCCAAATATTTTAAAGCATCCCTTTGAGGGTGCTTTTTTAATAAATGAGGTTCACAAATGAATAAAAGCCAAAAAATCAAAACCCTATCTAACAAGCAGGTAGAGGGTTTCAAAAAGAGACCTTTTGATAAAAATAATATTTGTGAAATTAGTTTAGATAGAATCACGATAAACGGTAAATTTCACGCGGAACAATATAGAACTCAACTAAAAGAAAACCATTGGATACAGCAAGGCAAAGAAATAGACCATAGACCGCAAAAATTTGGATTAAAAAGGATTAGTGAAGATGGTGAATTATTGGCAAAAGAAAACATTGCTACTTTGATAAGAAATAAGGGTAAAAATAAGGCTAATCAAGCTAGTTGGAGGTTAGATACATCAAACCACATTGAAAATGAAGCGGAAAAAACAAGAATACTCAATATTATTAATCTATTTGAAGAGCCACGCATAACAAGAATAGATATAGCAATAGATTTTATTAACTTTGATAATTCGGATATGAATTATAGGTTTTATAAGCCCAACGTAAAAAAATATTATTGGTGTGGTCGTGATGGAAGTATTGAAACTATTTACTGTGGAAGTAGTTCATCAAAATTGTATTACCGCTATTACAACAAGCTTAAGGAACAAACCACGAAAAAGAAGAAAATCACTTCTAGTGCTAAAAGGCAAAAAAAACGCGCTTAATTGGTTAACAGAGACCAAAAAAGCGTTGAATTGGTTTAAATATCCTAGTTTGAAGAAATTAGCGAATAAAAACTTGAAGCAATTTCTAACCCTCAATAGTTTACTACACTATCCGCAATATTTTAATACCAGTCACCTTTCAAAAAGAATGAACGCAAAGTACAGAAAGATATTAAAAGGCAATGAATTAAACGGCTATGGTAGCGAATATTCAAGCGCTGGTATGATTATGTTAGAAAAACAAAAAGACCGCTTAGAACAAGAAATAAACAGTTATTTAGGCAATTACTGGAAGAAATAGTATAAGCAAAATTAACAAGTTAGTTCATTTACTAGCTTGTTTTTATTTAATGCTTGTATCCATTGTAGCAATTAAGAAACCTTAAGTTTTTTGGCTATCATGCACACATTAATATATTTGAGTGCGTTTCAATGCTAACAAATGCTAAGGTATTGGAGAAAAAAGTACCTTTTTGGCACATTTTAAGCCTTATTAAGCCCTTTTTGTGTCTTTAGAGCGTTATCGCTGAAATGGTTATAACGTCAATTAGGGATGCAACCATTTAACCATTGTGCCTATAGATACGGTGGTTCTAACTTGGTGCATAAAAGTGCAGTATATGAGATTTCAACAAATGCTACTTATTAGCACAATCAAGCCGAAAAATAGCATTTTATTAATTAGCATCATGCACCCTTTTATAATTAAGTGAATCCATTTGAAGCATGTATTTTCCGACTTAACTCGGAACTTAAAACAAAAACAATGAAAGAAGAATAGCAACATGAGTAAATCTAAAACAAATGACCCCTTTTTAAAATTGAATAAATATCAACAAACCCTAATTAGATTAGACTTTGAGGGCAATTATACAAATAAAGAGATAGCCCCTAAAATTAATTTAAAAAATGAAACTACCGTATCACATTGGAGAAAAAGTAAATGGTATAAGCCAGCGTATGACGCTTATGTTAATAGACAAATTAATGGAAAAATAAAAAGTAAATCTATTAGAACATTAGTTAAGTTACTAGATGCTAAGTCCGAGATGGTTAGGTATAATGCGTGTGTGACAGTATTAAAAATGTGCGGAGCATTTAGCGAAAACTCAAACCCGTTACTTGATAAAGCAAAATTAAGAAATTTGAATGCTAAAACAGAAATATTAGAGGCTAAACTTAAACAGATACAAGAGGGCAAGAGTTTAGATGGTGTAACAATTCAATTCATACGTTCAAATAGAGAAAACATAAAAAGGAATGCAATTAAGAAATGAATCAAAAAAGAGACATAAACAAAGATATTAAATCAAAAAAGAGACATAAACAAAGATATTAAATCAAAAATCAGTGATATTGCATTAAATAGCTTCACTCTTGAGGATGCTACAAACGCTTTATATAGTTTTGCAATAAATATTGACCCAAAAACCGTTAAAAAAGAAGAGTTAGCAGGTTTATGCGGTCTTATTAAGTCGGTTAATGAGTTAGCAAAAACAACGGCTTTAATGGTTGATGATTTAACCGTTTAGCATTTAGCAAGGAACGAAAAGCAAACTAAAAACAAAAGATTAAATATTGTTATATTAGTATTTCAAGCTTGTTTTAAAACGAAAAGCAAACTAAAAAGAACGCAATAATAAGCAAGAAATAGTCGTGTTTTGATAATTGATAATATTGCTACATTGCTTATCATTATTGAATTGAAGCGCGTTTGCCAGCCAATTAATATTTACTACAAAAAATAAGAGTGCATCCTTAACGGAATAGCACCCTATTTTTATATTTGAAATAGTTTTCAATCATAAATTGGCTTAACTATACGACCGAATTTATTAATTAATGGCTCTTTATATACGACTAATTTTATTGATGGCTCTAACTTGCTAATTTTTTGGGAGCACTGAAAACGTTGAGCAAACTCTAACAAAGCTTCATTCATCTTGGTAGCGGTTCGTGAATTTGAATATTGAATCTTTAATGCTATTTGTTGGGAAGTTAAACAATTAATGTATTTATCAATAATGATGGTTTTATACGGCTTTTTAGGTGTATCTGTCAGCAAGTTAATAGCATCAGAGACACATTTTATAATTTGTTCCGCATAGAAAATATTCATCATGAACGAATCATTATTATTTATATTGCTACCTTTTGGCAAACCATCAATAATAGGGCTTTTAAGGTCAAAACGATGCTTACCGCTTAAATTAATATATTTGTCTAACTCTTTATCAAAGAATCTTCTTGTTTTGCGCAGTGTCTCTTTTTTGTCTATTTCTGGTAAAAACATAATAAAAGCCCTCACTTTTTATAATTAACTATGAATACAGTTTCATTATGACTTATTATTATATCTTTTTGCATTTAATTAACTTGTTAATTCTTTGCTGTAGTCAATGGTTTTAGTTATAAGCACTTTTAATTGCTTACACGTATAATCACACTACAAAAAATAAAAAAGGCTCTAAAGCTAAAATATTAGCCGTGTTTTGATTATTTAAAATACTAAGGTCTAACGCAATTTAACGTAAAAAAGCCCCCCTTTTTAAGGACTTAAAACAATAATAGAAGCGTTGATATTGTTGAGATAAACTAGCATTATTTAAAATTAGCAATTACGCCTAAAAGGGATGCTAATTAATCGGACAACTAATATTAATAAAATTATCTTTAATGGCTTTATATAGCCTTTTGCAGTCATTCTATTTAACTAAAAAAGGCTTTTAAAGTCCGCTTATGTCCGCTACATCAAGGGCTCGCTTTTTTCTTAGAAAAATGCTAACTTTATCAACTTAAAGCCGAATCCAAAAATGGATTGGTTAAATAAGAAACACATTTCTTTTTCATTGCTGAAAACTAAGCAGTGAAATATTTCCATTTTTGCGTCAATTTGCATCAATCTAATTAAATTAGGCAATAAAAAAACCACCTAAAACGGTGGTTTAATCACGCTACCAAACGCTTTTATTTTTACGTCAATTTTACGTCAAAACTTAAATTAAATACGTTTTATAGCATTTACAAAAAAATAGGAATGCTGTTAAATCAACGATTTAAGCACTCCTATAATTCAATGAATCTTCAAAAATGGAGATGAGGGGAATTGAACCCCTGTCCAAACGCATCTCGTCACTGACCTCTACGATCATAGTTATATTACTTGAACTTCACTAGTCCAAAACGCCATATAACAGGGCTAGTATGGACTAGCTAACCTGTTAAGACTCTTTTCAACTATTCAGGTGAGGTAGTTAAACGTAACTCGCTAAAGTTGATACTCGAAGACCAGTCACGAGTAAACCGGTCAAGAGCAACGCATGCGCTAAATTAAGCAGCTAATGCGTAAGAATTTTTATTATTTGCAGTTATATTTAACTGTAACGTTTTTACGTAGACGTAACCTACGAACCGCAGTCAATGCGGGTCTACGCCTGTCGAATCCCAAAACATCCCCTTGAGACTCTATTATTGTAGCATAGACCACCATAATGTGCGACTAAAAAGCTTAATTAATATGAGTTAAGCGAACAACATCACGTTCAATGATCAATTCTTCATTTGTAGGAATAACCATTGATTTAACCTTAGAATCTGGTTTAGTAATGAAGCCTTCGCTTACTTTTTCGTTAGCTTCATAATCTGGCTCTACGCCCATGTACTTGAAGGCATCCATTACAGCCTTACGTACACCCATGTCATGTTCACCAATACCGGCAGTAAAGATAATTGCATCTACACCACCCATTTCGGCAATGTATGAACCAACATAGCGAATAATACGGTTAATAAAAATATTTCTTGCTAACTTAGCACGATCGCTATTGCTTTCTCTAACATCACGCATGTCTGGTGAAATACCAGAAAGACCAAGCAAACCTGATTTATGGTTCAAAATGTGAATCATTTCATCCATTGATTTATGTTCAACATGCATTAAATGTTGGATAAGAGATGGATCAATATCACCTGAACGTGTAGCCATAGTGATACCGGCAATTGGACTAAAGCCCATTGAAGTATCATATGATTTTGCATCTTTAACAGCAGTAATTGATGCACCTGAACCCAAGTGGCAGATAATCAACTTTAAGTCCTTAAGGTCTTTACCAAGCATTTCTGCAGCACGAGGAGCAGTATAGCGAATTGAAGTACCATGTGCACCATATTTACGTACGCCATATTTTTCATAGTATTCATATGGAAGAGAATACAAATAATGTACTGGATCAAGAGCACGGTGATAAGTTGTATCAAATACAGCAACTTGAGGGACATTTGGCAATACATTCATAAATGCTTCAATACCACGGCCTTCTGCTGGGTTATGAAGTGGAGCATAATCTTCCAATTCATAAATCTTAGGAAGATTTTCCTTGGTAATAATGGTTGAATCTTTAAAATATTCACCACCATTAACTACACGGTGACCTACTCCAACAATTTCATTTAAATCTTCGACAACATTAAATTGTTTCAAGAATTTAATTAATAAACTAACTGCGGCTTCTTGATCAGGAATTTCTGTTTTTTCAACGTGATCAGTTCCATCAGCCAATTTAATTTCAAATGAAGCATCAGCAAGACCCACACGGTCAGCCATTCCCTTTGCAATTACCTTTTCATCTGGCAAAGAAAATAACTTGTACTTGAATGATGAACTACCAGAGTTGATTGCCAAAACTTTTTTCATAAAAATAATTTCCCCTACTTTCAATAAAGTTATATGCTTTACGAATTAATGATTGATTTTAGTATACCACTCGTTCAATTTCACATTAAACTGAACCAAAGATTGTTCTTTCTTTAATGAATCCAATTTGGTCAATAGAACTTCACTAGGCTTAGCTTTTGAACCATGATTTTGGAAAACAAGAATTGATCTTTGATTAAATTTATTTCTAAACATGTCATCAGGCAATTCTACAATAGCCTTTAAGTATACTTTTTTAGTCAACCATGGCATGAAATCTGCACCGATTTTGCCAGACAAAATTGACTTAGGAACAACTAAGAAAGCATAACCGTCTGGTTTAAGGTTCTTGATAATTTGTTCAATTAATAATAAGTGAGCAAATGAGTGGCCTTTCTTAGCTTGGTTTTCAAAGTTCTTAGCATTTTCATCTATTGGATAATAACCGATTGGCAAATCACTGACAATTGCATCAGCATTTGGACACATCCAAGGCATTAAGGCATCTTGGCAATATAGTTCAATATCAACATCATTTAAATGAGCTGCAACATCAGTTAAGTTGAGCATTTCTTCATCATTATCAATACCAACTAATTGATAGTTGTCTTTAGAGTGATTCAAAGCCTTTAATTGAGAAATGATTGAGAAAAGCAAGATTCCTGTACCAACTGCTGGATCAACGATTTCCATCTTTTCATCTTTGAGCAATTTATGCATAAGCATTGCAATAACAGTAGAAATAGCTGGTGGTGTTGGCATATGGTTAGCATCAAGGCCATCATCATTAATTGCTTTTAAAGTCAAAAAAGTAAATACTTGTGCTTTATCTTTTTGACTAATATTTTCATAGTCAAGTGCTTGATACTTCTTACTTAATTCTTCAACAGTCTTTTCATCTGGTGCGCCATTTTCAACTTTTATCTTGCCTTGTTCTAAGTTATCAAAGGTTTCAACCAATGCTTCTGTAAATGAAACATTCAATGCATTTTGCAAAGTTTGTACGCAATCTAAAAATTGATTAAAAAGTTTTTCAAAATTTTCCATCTAGTAGCCCTCCATTCATTACCTTAATATTTTAAAGAAAGGCAAGTTGAGGTGCAAGGAAAGTCATTCATTCACTAAATATTTAATGATCAAGATATTGTTCTCCATACTAGATAAATAGATATCTTGATACATTTTAATAAATAGCAATGTAGTAACTAAAACTAAGATGCTACTTAAAAACGCGCTACCTTTTACTTTTGATTTCTTTTTCATTCTTTTTAACATCCTCATCTGGTTCCTCATCAAGCTGAAAGACTAGCTCAGATTCTCCTTTATTGTATTCATTGATTCGAATGATGATCTTATCTTTTTTGGTAAAAAATCTAGCACTTTTCACGTTAAAGATTAACGGCATATAGCCTCCACCTGCAGATTTAGAAACTTTTAGAACACGTTTTGGCAAATAATACTCTATCCGGTATTCTTCTTCACTACCATTTTTATTTACTTTTACAAAAGCTGCCTTTCGATCTTGCGAGCCATTTTTAACAGGATAAACGAGCTTAGTATCTTCGTCATGCAGATAACGATCTAATTGCACATACGCATAAGCCACTTCATTCATATGCTGATTCTCACTCAAGTTAGCTTGCTTAACGCTCATTAATAAGTTTTGCAAAATAAACAAAACTAGCATTGTTACAAATAAAGAAAAAATCGCTTCACCCAGCATAAAGCCTTTAGTTTTTAACTGAGAATTTTTGTTTTGCATCCCGATCATAAACATAGTTATGCCCTGCCTTCTCATAAATTCGATCATGAACCATCACTTGATCTAAATTGCTTTCTTTTAAAACATGGTAGGCATATGCACGATCTGTTTTTAGTTCAATTTCTTTTCCATTTTTTTGGCTTTCACTAACTGTCAAATATAGACAAATTACGGCAGTCGTTGCAATAAACAGTGCAATAACGCTTTCTGCCATTAAGAATCCTTTTACTTTTTTCATTTTGGCACACGTCCCCAAAGCATTTGATATTTCACACTTTTCTCCATTCCATAGCCTGAAAATGTCACTGTACCAGGTGATGAATAACCATGTTGATCAAAGTGAAATCGATTGATACCTGATATTTTCATATTTTTGTCTATATCAATTCTCTTACGGCATGTTGGACCACTTAATTTAAGATAATGAGAGCTTTCTGAAAAATTAATCAATACCCCTTCACCTGTAATAGTACCGATTCGTGAAGCTTGATCTAGTGCTGTAGCAACTTCTCTAACTGTATTATCGAAAATTAAGCGTTCTTGATATTTTTTAAGATGCAAGCTGCCTATCAGCAATATGCCACAACAGATTCCTAAGGTAACCAATGTCTCAACTAAGGAAAAAGCGGATAGATTATTTTTGCTTTTAATCAACATTGCTTATTTTTATGCCCTTATCAGTTGCTTTAACTAATTGATCCTTAGTTATATAGCCTGCTTTTTCCAGTGTCTCTAGATTAGCAGGCTTTTTTCCTTCATTATTTTCATACAATTGAATTTGTGTTTGCAATGTAGTTTTAAATGCATCCATAGTTTTTTCATCTGCTTTTTGCTTTTGACCAATCAAATTCGGCACAATTAACAAAATTAAAATTACGATAATTGCAATTACAACTACCATTTCAATCAAGGTAAAACCTTCTTGACGACGGCTTTTTGCTAAAATATTCAATAAGTATTTCTTTAGTTTCTTTTTCATTACTTTTCTCCTAAATGCCTTGCATCATCGAATACATAGGCAGCAATAATTTTAAATACATCCCAATAATGCAAACGCCGATTAAAATAAAACAAATCGGCTGAATATTTACGACTAATTTTTCAATTTTCTCTGTTAAATCAAGAAACAAACTACGCCCTAAAATTAAGCACCTTTGACTCAAATTTTTTCTTTCTGAACCTGTCTTAAGCAAAATCAATAAACTATTGGGCAAAAATTCTTCTTGTTTAACAATTTCTTCTAAATTCTTTCCTTCAGCTAGTTGACCGCCAACTTTTTGACCTAATGCCTGCTGCAAAGATCCTTCTTCTTGCTCTGAAGCATATTCGCACATTCTTTGAAGTGAAAAACCACTTGCAAGGAGCATCCCGATATCATAAACCAGCAAATAATTCACATACAGTGCTATAACCGGCCCGATTATTGGATACTTCGTCAAATTCTTCATCGAATCATAATCTTGCTTATTCAATAGCGTTATAATGCGGACTAAAAAATAAATTCCAATTAGCACTAAACCGATCAATAGCAGCATTACCAAGTCTCCAGAATGTTCACTAGTATCACTAAATTGCGTAGAGATAAAAGATTGCATAAAAACTAGCAAAACCGTCATCATAATCGCTAGTACAAAAGGGTAAGACAATTCTGAGCGCAATTTTTTAATCTGTTCTTGCTTCAATCGATTTAAAGTAGCCAGCTGACTCAAGCACTCCGTTAAATTTCCTTGTTGTAAAGCCAAGTTAGCCTGGGTAACTGTTGTTTTAGAAAAACCTAATTTAAGCAGTTCACTACTAAAATTAGCTCCTTCTTTCATCCTAGTAGCCAATTTTTCCATCAAGTTCTTTTTCTTAGGCCAAAGAGCTGGCATTAGTTCAATCGAATTAATTAATGAAAATCCATTATCCAAGCTATGCTTTAAATAATCTAAAAAGGCTAGCTGTTCTTCACCATTAAGCTTATCCTTGACGGAACTCCCAATATACTTCATCGCTAATCATTCCTCCTTTCTGCAATAAACTCATATTCTTTTCCCAGTCAATAAATTCACCGCGAAATTCTTGTTCTATAGCATCTTTTAACACTTTGCCACTTGCAATATCCATTAAACATTTAGTCTGATTATGACTAGTCATCAAACGCTGATATGAAACTGCAGTTAAGCAGTTGGCTAGCTCATCTTTTCTAATGCCTAATCCTTCCAATCTAGATATTGTCTGTAGCGTACTCTTGGCATGCACTGTTGCAAATACCAAATGCCCACTTAATGCCGCATCTACTGCAAGACGAGCTGTTCCAGCATCGCGGATTTCTCCAATAATTAAGATATCTGGTCGATGGCGCAACGCAGCTTTCAACAAACTTTGATAATCAATTCCGGCTTCATTATTGACCTGTGATTGTAAAAAAGTGGCTTCATGAACTTCAACAGGATCTTCAATCGTCATTACGACCTTATTCTTGCCCATTTCTTTAGCAACTTCATACATTGTCGTAGTCTTACCAGAACCAGTCGGGCCACTTGTAATAATCAAGCCTCGGCGCAAAGCCAGACTTTTAATGATATTCATCTGTTCACTCATAAAATATTGGCTATGCTCAATGCCATAAATAATTCTGACTACTAATGATTCTTGATCAGAAAAATCGCCTAAACTAGATAGTCGCAAATAATATTCTTGATCATTTGCATTAAATATCATCGCACCAACTTGCGGGCGACGATGTTCTGCAATATCCATTTGTGCGCTATACTTCAAGAAATTGATAATCTCTTGTCCTTCAGTTATTGGAAAAGACTTTTGTCTTTCAACACCTTTACTAGTTCTAAATTCCACCACAGTTTCTTTTCTCTTCGGGAAAAAGAAAATATCACTGACTTTATTTGCCACAGCAGAAACAAGCAAATTATTGATGATCTCTTTTGTTTTCATAAAAACCTCCTTTTTTACCTCACACTATTTATTACGCAAAAAAAGGGCGTTTTTTTCTGAGAAAAACAAAAAAATTTGCAAACAGCTAAAAATGTTAATTTAAAGCCATTTGCAAATTAAGTAAATATTAAATCAAAGCATAAAAAAATAGCTTAATCAAAATGATCAAGCTATTTTTGTTTTAATTAGTCTTCATCAGCTGCAGCAGTGTAAACGTTTTGAACATCGTCACTATCTTCCAAAGCATCGATTAAGTGTTCAAATTGTTCCTTCTTATCTGCTGGAACAGGAGTGGTGTTTTGTGGAATCATAGTTAATTCAGCATCAGCAAGCTTGTAACCATCCTTGATAAGAGCGTCACGAACTGATGCAAATTCCTTAGGATCAGTGTAAATTTCGTATGCGTCATCACTGGTTTGTAAATCATCGCCACCAGCGTCTATAACATCAAGCAACATTTGATCTTCATCAGCATCAGTAGTTGAACGGTCAATTACGATGTAGCCTTTACGGTCAAACATGTATGCAACTGAACCAGTAGCACCAAGTGAGCCACCATTACGAGTGAATGCAACACGAACATCTGAAGCAGTACGGTTCTTGTTATCAGTCAATGCTTCTACAAAGACAGCAACACCACCTGGAGCGTAGCCTTCGTAAGTGATTTCGTCGTAGTGTTCTTCTGATCCACCTTCGGCCTTCTTGATCGCACGCTTGATGTTATCCTTAGGCATGTTGTTTGAACGTGCCTTATCAATTACCATACGTAATGTAGGATTCCCATCAGGATCAGGACCACCACTCTTTGCAGCCATGTAAATTTCACGAGATAACTTTTGGAAAATTTTACCTCTCTTTGCGTCTTGCGCATTCTTGCGGCCTTGAATATTGTGCCATTTTGAATGTCCTGACATAAGGATCCTTCTTTCTTTTTTCTAATATTAATTAACGTTATTATCTTAACTCACAGTACTCAAAAATTCAATGGTGTCAAATATTTAAACTGATTTTTTATTGGTAAAATATTTGTTTTTGATAAATAGTACAATCATTACCAAAACAATTGCACAAAATGCACCTGTTCCATCAAGCATAACGTCGTGTACGCTAGGGGTTCGATCCCCAGTTAAAAATTGGTGATATTCATCAAATGCTGCTAAAGCAATTGTAATTAGCCAAGTCAAAATTGGTGCTACCCATTTAATCTTAAAAATGCGACGCATCCCCAAATAACCAAAACCACCTAGCAAAAAGTAGGAACCAAAGTGTGCCATTTTTCGCAATACAAACTGAGCTAGACCTGCTCTGCCATCTACTTGAACATTATGAACTCGTCCGCCATAAGTAAAATTCCAGCCTGAAACGATATTTTCCAGCCAACCAAATTTGCTATTCATGACCCCTTTATGGAGTTCTTGCTGCTGGTAAGTCATCGAACTAGAAACAAACAACATCACCAGCACAGCTAAGGCCAACAATAAAAATATTTTTTCCCATTTAGTAAAGTGAAACTTATTCATTAAAATTTTTCCTATCCAATCTTATCTCTGTGTTTACTTTACCAAAAATAAGGCTAACTAATTGATAAGAAAAAATAAATTTCGACAAAAAAAGCCCGAATAATAATCAGGCCTGCTATATATTAGAAAAATTTTACCAGCTAGCTTTCTTAACGCCAGGAAGTTGGCCCTTATGAGCTAAATCTCTCATGCATTCTCTGCAAAGACCAAACTTGCGGTAAACAGAATGTGGTCTACCACAGCGTTCACAACGTGTGTATTCTCTAGTTGAAAATTTTGCTACTTTTTTATTACGAATAATTTGTGATGTTTTTGCCATAAAAACCTCTATCTATGTTTTCTAACTCTTTCTACAGCAGGCTTTTTCTCCTTAATTAAGAAATATAAGCCTACAAAAATAATACCGATTGCAATAAGTTGTGCGTTCATCCATATCCACTCCCTTCTTTTTGTCATTTCTTACTTTTTGTTAGTTATAATTATACATGCTTACATAAAATAAGTAAAGTGCTAAATGCAAAAATAGAAAGCGTTTTACACTAGTCAGACCAATGATTAGTAGATAAAATTTATATTGGAATAAGAAAGGAAGACTGAATGATAGAAAAATTTAAAAATAAATCTCCAGTACCTTTTTCTATTGATGGGAGTAAATAATTTTTTAAATAGAAAAGGATGAAAACTACTTGGACGATTTAACCTCAACTGGCAAAATGAAGACCATCACCTGGCCTGTTTTAACTTTGATGGCACTTTGTACTGTTATCGGCTTGGATGATATCATGTACAACTTTCAAAACCAAGGGATGCCCGTTATCACCTCTTGGATTATCATGTGTTTACTTTATGTAACACCTTATTCATTAATGGTTGGACAATTAGGTTCAACTTTTAGTAGCGAAGGCGGTGGCCTTTCATCATGGGTACGTGGTACTGATGGTGAATTCTTAGGCTACTTCACTGCTTGGACCTACTGAGCTGCTTCAATTCCTTACGCAGTTGACTCAGCTAACGAAATTATTGTCGACTTAGGTTGGGCATTAACTGGTTCTAAGGCATTTCAGGATAAAATTCCTACTACTATGTTTGCCGCTCTTACCTTCGTTGTATTTATTGTATTTATTATCGTTGAACACCACTTTGCTAACTCAATGGAATTTCTTTCCAGTATTGGTGGTGGCTTAATGGTAATCATGACCGTCTTGTTTGTTTTCCTTGCATTCGTAGGATTAGCAAAATCAGGTGGTCATATGGCAACTCAACCATTTACTTGGCACACAATTGTACCTAAGTTTGATTTGCACTATTGGTCAACTGTGGGGATGCTTATTTATGCTATGAACGGTTGTGAATTAGTTGCTCCATACGTAACTAAGATGAAGAAGCCTAAGTCAGACTTCCCTAAGGCAATGATTGCTTTAGCTATCATGACTGCATTTTTAACCATCCTTGGTTCATTTGCACTTGGTATCTACTTTGACGCATACCATATTCCAAATGACTTGAAGATGAACGGTGCTTACTACGTCTTTGACATGGTTGGTCAACAATTCGGTATGGGCAAATTCTTACTTTACCTTTGGGCTTGGACTTCATTATTGTTCAACTGTGCTTTAGTTGCCGTATTACTAGACGCAATGACTAGAATGCTTATCTCTGATACTGGTGATAAGTACATGCCTAAGTTCTTGCGTAAGAAGGACAAAAATGGCCTTCCAATTAACGGTTACATTTTAACTGTTGCACTTTCATCATTTATTATGATTTTAGGTATCTTCTTACCTGACATGAATGATATCTTCAACTGGTTACTTAACTTGAACTCAATTGTTTCTCCAGGTGTAACCTGCTGGATCTTCTACTCATTCATGAGAGTAAGAAAGAACTCAAAGAAATATCCTTCTAAGTACGTTTATATTAAGAATGATAAACTTGCTTGGCTTGTTGGACTTGCCTTATTAGTAGTTACTGCTGTTGCTACAGTATTAGGCTTTGCACCACAAGATGTTAAGCAAGGCAGCGGTCTTTGGTGGTATGAATTAATCATCAACATCGTGGCCGTAATCGTCTTAATTGGTTTGGGTGCAATTTTACCTGGAATTAGACGTCGTGAAGAAGAATACGGTATTGCCTTTGATAAATCACAATGGATTTGGATGGGAATTATCATTATTGGTTCTATCATTCTTGATGTATGGCTTGGTAGTACCAAGATTCCAGCAAGAATCACAATGATTATAATTGAAGCTATTGCTGCTTTAATTATTACTTGGCTTGTCGGACGCAGAAAACCTCAACAAGCAACTAAGTAAAATACAAATTATAAAAAGCTCGCAAAACAATGTCATTAAGTTAAGGCATTGACAAAATTCAACTGCTTTTATAGAACTCAAATCATTTTGATTTGGGTTCTTTTTTATCTCCATTTTTGCATGCGAAAATAGCTGATTTCTTTATTAAGTTACACGATAGATGAAATAAACTGGAGGTTGAACTTTTATAGCTCTGGTATATTTACGACCTGGTCGGACTGATACAGTATAACGACTGATTCTATTTAACATTTTAAAGAATACTTGATCAGATAAGGATTTAAGATAATGTTTATGAATGATAGAGCAAGCCATCTTGAAGTTGATAATATAACCATATTTGTAATGTTTTTGCGGTACATAGGCCTGGCAATCTATTTGGCTATTTACGTTAAACATGATCATATGAGCTAAAATTTCCATTTCAACGAATTTATCTTGCTTAGAATGAAATTGTACGCAGCCTAAATCGTATTTTAATTTTCTAAACGAGCTTTCAATACCCCAACGCAGGTGATATAGCTCTTTCATACGTGACAATGAGAAATCTTTTCGATTTAAATTTGTCAAAACAACTTACCATTCTTCTTTGCCAGAATCTCGGTCATTGATTCTAAACTTAATTGTACAAAAATTTTCAAAATCCCATCGAGCATCTTGAGTATTTTTAGAACAATATTTTTTATAATGCTTCTTTTTGTGCATTACTAAATGGATATTTTCATATTTATGATGAGTAGTATAATATCGATTTGAAATAGTGACTTTACAGCCAATATCGGTATCGCATTCCTCATCTGGCAATGAAACTATTTCTTTGATTCCACCAATACCCGTTTTAGTACGGATGATATAGCTACAGTTAGGCAAACGATTACAGTTTTCAATTAGATTGAAGCTGCTATAGCCACGATCCATCGTGACAATATATGGACCACATTCTAATCTTTTAAGCATTTCAATAGCTGCGCTACGTTCATCCATTTTAGTTTTTGGTTGGAAAACACAATCTTGATAAGTATTATTAAGTAAATCGTAGATAGCATTAGCGTGCAGTTGACAAATAGGTTTAGGAGAATGATTAGCTATTATATTTTTAGAATTTGGATTGAAAAGCTGGTTAAAATCAGAACCATCAATAGCGAAAAGACGATACTGATGATCTAAAAGCTGCACATTAGATAGCCCTTGATTAAATGCATTTAAAATATGTTTAAAACATTCAGGCGTTAGCTTAGATTTTTGTTGGACATAAGCAGAAGCTGTCATTAGTTTATCTTCATCTTCAAAGGCATCATCAAGTTCTTTTTCCAAACTATTTCCCTGCATGTTAAGTGTAGTTTTAATCAAAGTAAAAGCATCAAGCTTACGCTTTCTGGTAAAGGCCGAAGGCGAATCAATAAAATCATGAATATGGTCTGCAGTTTCGTTGATAATTTGATCTAAGCGCTTTAAAATATTGGTATGAAGGTTTTTCATATTAATACCTGAACTTTCTATGAAAGACCCGAATAATATAGCGATGAGAGGGAGGGCTCCAACCTTTCTCTTTTATTTTACGAAGAAGAGAATAAAAAGAGTAAAAAACATACTAACCTAGTGTTGAATTAAAGTTCGACGGAATTTTGATTCAACACTTTTTATTTTGTCTAAAATAAAAAGTGAAGATAAAGCAAATAAAGTCTTAGGCCTTTTGGACACTTGATGTCGTATACAAAACGGGCTGCTTTACCGACTATTCAAAAGTCTCTTCGAAGTATGTGGGCACTTAGATGCCAAGTTTAGAAAATTAGAATTTAAATAGTTTGATAAAGCTTTTATCTTCAAAAATATGGAGGAATCATTATGAATCATAAGGTTATTTTTGGCATTGATGTTAGCAGTAAATCATCTTCAGTCTGTGTCTTAGTAGACAGACACCAACAAGGCGATGTCTTTTCGATAAGCAATGATATGATTGGGTATCAAAAGCTTTACGAGCAGTTAAATTTTTACTTGATTACTCCTTTAGTTGTCTTTGAATCTACTGGTGTTTATTCGCTCAGTCTTCAAGCTTTCTTAGAGCAAAAGAGGATTCAATATCTTAAATTGAATCCTCTTAAAGCTAAAAAACTAATGGACAACAATCTGCGTCACAACAAAACTGATAAAGTTGATGCCTATCGATTGGCATTAATTCAATTTAACGCTCCACAAAAGCTTACGCAGTCTCAGCCTCCTGAATATCATGAAATGCAAAATGCTAGCAGATACTATGAAGAATTGACTAAATCTATTATCGTTGCTAAAACTCAGCTTCATCGCAATCTGCAGACTACTTTCCCTCAAATTGAAAGTATTATGACTAATCCTACCGGTCGTGTTTATTGGGCAATTGTCGGCTTGTTTCCACACGTTCAGTACGTATTAGACACTGATGTTAAGCATATTCATGACGAACTTCGCAATATACCGGGTATGGGAAACAATCGGGCCGGATATCTATCTCAACGCTTAATCTCTTTGGCTAAACTTACTTGTGCTTATGATGATAAGAACAGTATTGTTATACGGGCAATCCAGAGAAACATTGCCGAGTTGTTCTCGCTTGATCAAGAAAGAAAAAATGTTGTTAACTATCTAGACAAACTGGCACATGAAGTTAATGCCAGAGCTGTAACTATTTATCTGAGTATACCAGGCATTGCTCAAGTAACAGCTCTAAGATTACTGGCTGAAATCGGTGATTTAAGAAGATTTGACAACTCTGGTCAAATTGATGCCTTTGTTGGTATTGATCCAGGCAGATATCAATCAGACGAAACAGACAGTCATCTGGGGATTACTAAACATGGCAATGCCATTGCCAGAAAGATTTTATATCGAATTATCGGACAGATGGAATCGGTCAAAGTCACGCATCCATGTCATATTACTGATTACTATGACAGAAAAAAATCTTCTCAAAGCCGAGGCTTCAAGAAGATTGCCATCGCATCAGTACATAAACTAATTCGCACACTGTACGCACTGGTTACGAAGGATCAATTATACGATTACAACGTAGCCACACAAACACAAAGACTTTAGTCATAATCAATGATCATATTCAGTATACCACCTATGAGAAACACGTTAATATCATAGGCTTAGTTAGTTATACCCTAAATTCTATTCTGACCAGTAATATCTAAATTAATTCAATCCAATTATCAATAAATCAAATAAAATAAATAAGCCAAATCATTAATATGACTTGACTTAAAGTAGAAAAAGAACTCAAATCAAAATAATTTGAGTTCTATAAAAGCAGTCAGATTTTGTCAATGCCTTAACTTAATGACATTGTCCCAATGATCTAGCCTATTTTATATATATTTATTTAAAAACTTACTTACACGCTTTTTATATTCATGCGGATAGGTTTCAAATGAACGTGCGTGAGCTGCTTTTTTAGCAATCCACAATTGTTTTGGACCCTTTGTTGCATGGTAATTTTGATACACCATTTTGGTTGGTACAAAATTGTCTTTTCCGCCATGAATAAATAGCATTGGCGTCTTGTTTTTCTTCAATTGATTTACTGCAGAAGCATCCCCTAAGTAAAAGCCTAAATTAGCTTTACTTACACCGCTCAGCATAGTAACTGCACTTGTAGCCACCGCCTCTGGCATACTATATAAATCTTTTGCCTCATGCATGAATTCAGATTTTACATCGCTATAACCACAGTCTTCAACGTACGCCTTAACTTGTTTAGGCATCTTGAGACCACTAGTCATCATAGTAGTTGCACCACCCATGCTGACGCCAAAAATTACAATTTTTTGTTTTCTTCCTTCAACTGATAAATCTTTATTAACCCATTTTTTAACATCATATTTTTCAGGCCAACCATAGCCAATATATCTACCCTGACTTTGCCCATGAGCACGCGCATCAGGAATTAAAACATTGTATCCCAATTGATGAAACATAGCTGCGTATGGCGCCATGGTATCTTTATTATTACCAAATCCGTGCAATAATACCGCAGTCTTTTCAGAATGCTTATTTGGAATATAGTTTGCATCTAAACGATAATTTGAAGAAGCAGACTTAATATACCAATGCTCCTTTTTAGCGTTCTTATACCACTCCTTATTTTGTTTAAGAGGATCTTTCTTTTTCTTACTAGAATATTTATTTAACACCGTTTTTTTACCTGGTACAAAAGCGACATTAAAGAAATATGCCTCACCAACTCCAATTAAGACAACTAAAACTGCGGCGACTATCCCTGTTATCCACCATACTTTTTTGCGTTTTCTATTCAAAATGTCAACTCCTATATAAAACAATATAGAATTAATTATACGCTTTTGAATTTCATATGGTATATTGACATTTTAAACAAAGTATTGCCTATACAAAAAAATGATGGCTCTCGCCATCATTTTTTTCTATTAATCTAAATCTTCACCATCAGAGCTAATTACTTTCTTGTACCAGTAGAATGAATCCTTAGGCATTCTCTTAAGAGTACCATTGCCTTCATCATCACGGTCTACGTAGATAAAGCCATAACGCTTAGACATTTGACCAGTACCTGCTGATACCAAATCAATACAGCCCCAAGTTGTGTAACCGATCAAATCAACACCATCATCGATTGCCTTTTGCATTGCTTCAATATGTTGACGAAGATAATCAATACGGTAATCATCATGAATCTTACCATCATCTGAGATCTTATCAACAGCACCTAAACCATTTTCAACTACCATTACTGGAATTTCATAACGATCATAAATTACTTCAAGATAGTATTGAAGACCGGTTGGGTCAGTTGCCCAGCCCCATTCAGAGTAGTTCAAGTAAGGGTTCTTAGCACCTGCTGCGAAGTTACCACCCATCTTGTCTTTTACTTCATGAGTAGTTACAACATTAGACATGTAGTATGAGAAGGTGTACATATCTACTGTACCTTCTGCAAGATCCTTTAAATCTTGATCAGTAATATCTAACTTAACATTATGAGCATCCCAAAGTCTCTTAGAAAAAGTTGGGTACTTACCTTTGCATTGAACATCGCCACAATAGAAGATATTCTTTTCCCAATCATGACGGTTAAGCAAAACATCCTTTGGATCTGGAGTCATTGGGTAATCTACAATACCACAGATCATATTACCAACTACATAATTTGGATCGATTTCGTGGGCCAATTTAACTGCACGAGCACTTGCAACGAATTGATAGTGGAGCTTTTGATATGCATGTTGGTAAGCTTCATCAGGAGCCTTGTTACCGAACATATCCAAGAACATAATTGCTGTATTAATTTCGTTGAAAGTTAACCAGTATTTTACTAAGCCCTTGTATTCTTCAAACAAGACTTTGGCATATTTAACGTACATGTCGATCATTTTACGATCTTGCCAGTCATGATATTTTTCACTTAAGTAAAGTGGGTCTTCATAGTGAGAAATAGTTACAAGTGGTTCAATACCGTACTTCTTACATTCTTCAAAGACTCTGCGATAAAAATCAAGTCCTTCTTGGTTAGGCTTTTCTTCGTCACCCTTAGGGAAAATTCTGGTCCAAGCAATTGAAAGACGGAATGTCTTGAAGCCCATTTCAGCAAACATCTTAATATCTTCTTTGTAGTGGTGGTAGAAATCAATCGCTACATGGTTTGGGTAATATTCATTAGGATCAATTGCACCAACTGCACCTTCTGGAAGGCCTGCGCCTGGAACACCTGGTGTCTTTTCAAGTTTTCCATTTAACTTGTAAGTCAACATTCTAGGATGATCTAAACTACCTGCAGTAGTGATGTCGGTTACAGAAAGGCCTTTGCCACCTTCGTTATATGCACCTTCGATTTGGTTGGCAGCTGTGGCACCACCCCATAAAAAGTTCTTTGGAAATGACATATTTACACTCTTTTCTATCTTTATCTAGTTATTAATCTATACTTATCATATCTGAAAGCGATTACTTTTGCAAAAATTGATTAACTTAATTGAACTTGTCCATTTGCAGATACTACTGCATCTTTTTCTTCAGGAGCATCAAGTTCAAGAACAGGTTCTCCTACTTTAACTTCGCCTTTAGCAATTTGTTTAATATCTTCAAAGTCTTGAGAATTAGTTACAACTACGGGAGTAGTTACTGGGTAGCCAGCCTTCTTGATAGCATCAATATCAAATTTAACTAATGAATCTCCTGCCTTAACTTCTTGATCTTTTTCGACTAAAGTGTCAAAGCCTTTACCTTGAAGGTTAACAGTATCCATACCAATGTGCATCAAAATTTCTGCACCATCAGTTGTCTTCATACCAATCGCATGACCAGTCTTGAAGGTCATAATAATTTTACCGTCTGCAGGTGCGTGAAGAACACCATCAGTTGGTTCAATAGCAATACCTTTGCCCATTGCACCACTTGAAAATACATCATCTTTAACTTCTGAAAGTGGCATAACTTGACCATTTTCTGGACTAACTAAAGTAGCAGTAGCAACTTCTGGAGTTGCATTTAAAGCAGCATTTTCTTCTACTTTTTCACTTTGTTTTTTATCATATTCTGCATCTACTGACTTTTTACCAAAGAGCATTTGTAATGCGAAACCAACGACGAAGGCAACTACACCAGCGACAATAACACCAATTACCTGGGTCATTGAATTCCCCTTAGGGTTAACGTAAGCAGGAATTGAGAATAATCCCATTGAAGGCATAATGTACAAAACTGAACGGAAGGCACCAATGATTGCACCAGATACCGCACCAGCGATACAACTTAAAATAAATGGACGTTTTCTTGGTAAGGTAATACCATAAATAGCTGGTTCAGTAACACCGAATAATCCTGAGAAGAATGCACCAGTAGCATTTTCCTTAAGTTTCTTATCCTTAGTTTGTTTGATAATTGCTAAAACAACACCAATTTGTGCGTAGCAGACCATGCAAGTCATACCTAAAATTGGATCGTAACCAAGTGCTGCTAAGTCGGCAGTAGTAACAGCTACAATTCCCCAGTGCACACCGAAGATAACCAATACTTGCCAAAGGCCACCAAGCAAAAGACCAGCAACAATTGGACTAAAGTGGTAAACACTTGACATTACGGCACCAATACCGTCACCAACCCAAGTCATCACAGGACCGATTACAATAAATGCAATTGGTAAAGCAATGATCATTGTTACAACAGGTACTAAGAACATTTGAACAACTGATGGAATCCACTTCTTTGCCCAGTGTTCAATAATTGAAGCAAACCATACAGTGAACAATACTGGCAAAACTGTTGAAGTATAATTCATTGTAATTACTGGAATACCAAAGAAAGTAGTATGAATTTCAGAAGCAAATGGAGTTCCAGCAAATAATGTTCCTAAAACTGTCTTACTTGCCGCAAGTTGTACCATTGTTGGATATGTAAGTGTAGCCCCAATTGCTAAACCAATAAATTGATTCATATGGAATCTTCTAGCAGCAGTTACACCTAAGAAAATTGGCAAGAAGTAGAAAATACTATCACCAATTGCATACAAGATTTGATATGCACCAGAAGAAGTTGAAAGCCAACCTACAGCTGCAGCCAGAACAACTAAACCTTTAATAATACCTCCAGCACTAAGTGGAGCTAAGATATCAGTAAAGATACCAGAAATTAAAGCAACGGCTTTATCAATGAAACTTGAATTATCATCTTCACCGTAATCATCTGGAACTTCACCACCACCTGAAAAGCCGCCTTCTTTTAATACAGCATCATATACATCGGCAACTTCATTTCCGATAACAACTTGGTATTGTCCACCAGCTTTAACAACTGTTACAACACCATCAGTGTTTTTTAAGGCATCATCATTAGCCTTTTTTTCATCTTTTAATTTAAAACGTAAACGGGTGGCACAGTGCACAACGCTATTAACATTATCTTTACCACCAACATCTTTAATGATGGTATTAGCTAATTGATCATAGTTCTTAGCCATGACTCTTCCTCCTCAAAATAAAAACCCAAGCTACTTAAAAACTAGAGAACATAAAAATGCTCTGTGTCTTTCAGTAACCTGGGTCCATGCCTAATTCTCTTAGTAACATACCTAAGTTAATAGATATTATTATTCTTGTCTTGATGTCACTCTAAATATATGGAGCACCAAGTAAAATTTATCGTCTGAATCTAATGTCCAGCCCATCTTTGAATGTAAGTAAGTAGCAATCCGCTCTGCTGTATCATAGGCTTTATTATATTTAACCTTCATAAATGATAATAAAGAGGGATCCAACTTTTGATTTTTATTTGGTTGATTCTTAAGCAATCTAACTAATAGTATCCGCAGATGTGTAATAAAACGACTATAGTTAAAAGTACTTGTATCTAAAGTAACTTTATATTGGAATTGAATAATACTGATAATTCCACTAATCAAATTAGTGATCTGCATTGTTTCCTGCATCTGCGCATCATCAGAAGCTGCATTCACCAAGTGATACGTCATAAATGTCGTTTCACTTTTTGGCAATTTTATATTCAGCTCTCTGTTGATTAACGCGATTACTTTTTCAGAAATTGCATATTCCTTTGGAAACAAATTTTTAACTTCCCAATCATTATTTGCTGGATCAATATCAATATGATCATTAATTCTTGTTACAGCAAAATCAATATGATCAGCTAAAGCTAAATATTGATAATCAGAAAATTTAGTTTGTAAAAGTGGTTCAACCATCTTAACAATTTGATTAGTTACATCGATCGTTTGAGCCGCAAACTCTTTGACTTGCTCTGCTTCATCTGATTGCTCAGTTGTAACAAAATAGCGTTCAACTTTTGATTCATCAATATCTTGGCCTTTTTTAAGGCCAAATCCAATACCTTTACCTAGAACAATTTTTTCTTTACCATCGTCCTCTACTAACGCTGCACTATTATTAAATGCCTTAAGAAATTTCATCACGAATCACCCTTAATCATCTGAGCTATAAAAAAAGCTACTACGCATAAAATTATATACCAAAAAAGTATATCATCTTATCACATAGTAGCTAAGACCTGATCGAATCAGTAATCCGCTCACTTACAGATATTATAATAACTAATTTTGTAAGCGGTGTCAATATAATTTTATAAAAAAAGCGAAATGTTTTAAAATTAAGAAAACAGATAGTGAGGGAAAATAATGAAATTCGTATTAGCACCTGATTCATTCAAAGAAAGTATGTCGGCTAAAGAAGTTTGTGAGGCAATGAAACAAGGTATCCAAAAAGTGTTGCCTGACGCAGAAATTGTTGCAGTACCAATGGCTGATGGCGGCGAAGGTACAATGGATTCTTTAGTAGACGCAACTAATGGACAAAAATATGAAGTTCAGGTAACCGGCCCACTTGGCAAACAGGTTACAGCGCATTATGGTATTTTAGGTGATCAGAAGACCGCAATTATTGAAATGGCTGAAGCAAGTGGTCTTTCCTATGTTCCTCAAAAAGATAGAACACCTGAAACCATTAAGAGAACAACTACCTTTGGCACAGGAGAATTAATTAATGCGGCTTTAGAACATGATGTTAATAGAATTATTATTGGTCTTGGCGGCAGTAGTACCAACGATGGTGGTAGCGGCATGGCGCAAGCAATCGGTGTAAGATTCTTTGATCACCACGATCATGAAATCACTCAAAAATTGGGCGGTGGCGATCTAAAACAAATTGCGCGAATTGATACTAGCAATATTAATCCTAAAATTAAAAATACTACTTTTTTGCTTGCTAGTGATGTTACCAACCCACTTACAGGTACTAACGGTGCTTCATATGTCTTTGGACCACAAAAAGGCGCTGATTCTAAGACCGTTAAAGAACTAGATGAAAATTTAACTCACTATGCTGAAATCATTGGCAAAGAAATAGCGAAAACTCCCGGTAGTGGTGCAGCAGGCGGTTTAGGAGCCGGACTTTTGGCTTTTACTTCTGCTAAGATTTACCCAGGCGTAAAATTAGTTGCTAACGAAGTCCATCTAGTTGAAAAAATAAAAGATGCAGATTATGTTTTCACAGGTGAAGGTGGAACTGATTTTCAAACTCAATTTGGTAAAACACCATATGGAGTTGCTCAAATAGCTAAAAAATATAACGTCCCAGTAATTTCACTTGCTGGCTACGTCGGTAAAGGGATCGATCAGCTTTATGACAAAGGATTCACTGCTATTTTCGGCATCTTAGCTAAAGCTGAAAATATTGATCAAGCTCTAAAAGACGGCCCACAAAATGTTGAACGCACTACCGAAAATATTGTCCGCTTAATCGCAAATAAAAAACGAGCTTAACGCTCGTTTGAAGTGAGACCCAAAAGTTAGACACTTTTGGGTCTTTTATTATGACTAAATTTAATAAAGAACAA
>NZ_CABUIW010000025.1 GCF_902491705.1 uncultured Lactobacillus sp.
ATATGTTTAGTATACTCTTTTTTCTATGAATAAAATATTTGACTTCCTATAAGAAAACTGTTGTGGTTCGTCAATCAGAAGCAACTAAAGAAATTCAAGTTACTTTAATTACTATTGGCCACAAGATCAAGAACTTGATTCCACTTGCCAAAGAAATTATGAAACTTGATAACGTAGTCAGCGTTTACCAAAACGAAACTGAATGGCAAAATCCACAAGTTTGGGGGAACAAGACCGAAAAATTATTGGGTAAAAACCAAATCGTTGAAGAAATCTTGGGTAAGAAGTTTGCATTGTCTCCACGTGCCTTCTTCCAACTTAACCCTGTTCAAACCGTTAACCTTTATTCAGAAGCATTAAAATATCTCGATTTAACTCCTGATCAAACTTTAATTGATGCTTATAGTGGTGTAGGTACATTAGGTATCTTAGCTGCTGATCGCGTTAAGCAAGTTATCGGTATTGAAACTATTCCAGAAGCAGTTAAAGACGCTGAACACAACGTTGAATTAAACCACATTAAAAATGCGGACTACATTCAAGGCGCAACTGAAAAGGTATTGCCTGAATTACAAAACAATGGCGTATCAATTGACGCTTTAATCGTAGACCCACCAAGAACTGGTTTAGCTAAGAGCCTTATTAAGACTATCTTGCGCGTTAAGCCAGAAACTTTCGTTTACATTTCCTGCAACCCTTCAACTTTAGCTCAAGATTTAGTTTTGCTTAGCGAAGCTTATGACGTTCGTCTTATCCAAAACGTCGACATGTTGCCACAAACACCTCGCTGCGAAGCAATTGCTAAATTAGTTTTACGTAAATAATAAATAAAATTAGCCTAGTCGTTGGACTAGGCTTTTTTGTGCACTAAAAAAGCGACTGCCGGACAATCCTGTCTCTTTGCAGCCGCAATTTCAAGTGGATGAGGTAGCTCATCAATTTATAGTCACGATTTTCAGTTGTTTGATTTGCGTTAAAACAATGGCTATCGCAACCAAATATTAACATTCACTTGTTCGGGTCTTTACATAAAACGTAACTTTTTAATGAATTGGAGTTTTCTGCGAACAGCCACTGACAATTAATAAATAGCGATTAATTAAATGAATTATGGCTGACACCTCTACATATAGAGAATCTTTCAAGTTTCCAATAATAATACAATTCTGGAGATAAAAACTTATTGTTCATTTTATACTTTGTTAACTTTATTTCTACCTCTTCCACACTATTCATTATATCCGGTTGTGTAACCGCTTGCAATAATTAGAGCCCATATTTATGCAAAAATGCTTTAACTTTCTTTTGATATTCCGTTTTATACATCGGATAAGATAATGCATGGCCTGCTAAAGGAGCAATCCATAACTCTTTTGGCGCATTAGTTGCTGCATAATTCTGATAGATCATTTCAGTTGGCACAAAATGATCTTTTCCACCATGAATAAATAAAAATGGTCTAGTATTCTTTTTTAATTGTTTAACCGATGAAGCTTGCCCTAAGAAAAAGCCATTCTTCACCTTATTAATTCCACTTACCGCTTTAACTAGTGGAATTCGCTCAAATGGTTTTAAGTTAAACAAATTGCCTGCTTGGTATTCAATCTCTTCTTTAACGCTTGAATATCCGCAATCTTCAATAAATGCTTTAACTTGATCAGGTAACTTCATCCCACTAACCATCATAGTTGTGGCACCACCCATGCTTTGGCCCATCACGATAATTTTTTGATTTTGACCATTTTTGGCAATTATTTGGTTAATCCAATCACGAATATCTTCTTTTTCAACCCAGCCATAGCCAATATATTTGCCAGTACTCCTTCCATGTGCTCGAGCATCTGGGAGCAAAATATTGTAGCCCAAATCATAAAACATTTTGGCAAAGCCGCCCATGCTATCACTGTCACTCATAAATCCATGTAGTAAAACAGCAGTCTTATCTGAATCATGATTTAAATATTGAGCAAAAAGCTTTAAGTCATTTTTAGTTTCAAGACTCCATTTTTCTTTAGGAAAATCTCTAAACCAAACTTTGTCGCGATAAAGTGAATCCTTACCTGATAATTTTTTAGAATCTGGCTTTTTATTAAACGGTGTCATTGCCATTTTAAAGAAATAATCACTTGCAGCTGCAGCAAGTAATCCCGCACCAGCTAATGATGCTAATAATATCTTTTTCTTCATCTTGAGCACTTCCTGATCGAACTAGTGTGTTTTATTTTATAATTAAATAAGAATACTTTTAACTTAATTATACGAGAAAATGCGCTTAACGGACTTATTACAATTAATTGATGACTTAAATCTTAATACACAATTTTATTTAAAAATAGATGGTAAAACTATGCCTTGGAGCAAACTAACTTTAGCAGGAGAACAATGTCTGCTTTATCCAGGGAAAAAAGCTCTAACTAAGGCCAAAATAGTTAACTTAGTGGGTAAAATGCACTCTCGTGGCATCCCTCTTATCGCCGTAGTAAACAATCAAGAATACCCTCTTTTCGGCCTGCAAATAGTCGATGACTCTCCAAAAGCAATTCTGCTGTAACAAAAAAAGTTTGGCTTAGCCAAACTTTTTTATTTATTACTTTTCTTTATATTGACGCACATGATCTTTAGTACCTGCAAAATACCAAGTACCTTTTTCATCATCGCTAACCAATTCTTGACCATCAGTTGGATCTTCCAAAGCCTTGTTAAATACGGCTTCATATTCAGGAATACTTAATTTTTGACGGCGATTAAGAAGCTTTTCTTCAGCTGCAGGATCGATTTCTTTTTCATACCCTTCAACCAAATTGCCACTGTAAAATTCACCCATAGCACCTGAACCATATGAAAATAGTCCAACTAATGAACCTGCTGGCAAATGCTTATTTTCAAGTAAACTAAGTAAGCTTATGTATAAAGATGCTGTGTAAGAATTACCAACGCGGCGAGATAGTTGCTTAGAAGCTTCAAAACTATCCTCTAACTTCTTAGTCGTTTCTTCATCTTGGTCTTCTACTGCAATTCTATTTGCCTTAAGCCCCATCTTGGTAAATGGCAAGTGATAAATAATTGCATCAAAGTCACTGGTCTTAAGGCCCTTTTGCTTCTTATAAGCAGTAAAAGTCTTACTAAAGAAGTCCAAATAAACTTGAGTAGAATACTTACCTTCAACCATAGCTACACGTGAAAAGTTAGGACGCCAAAAGTCATTGATATCTTCACTATATGCACTGTGACCATCATTTAATGCAAGAATGCTTGGATCAGCCTTAATAAGCATACTAATACTGCCGGCACCTTGAGTTACTTCACCTGGAGTACCTATGCCGTAGCGAGCAATATCACTACCGATAACAATTGCTGTTTGGTTAGGATGTACTCGAACAAAATCACGTGCAGTCATTAATGCGGCGGTTAAACCAAAACATGCCTCTTTAACTTCAAAAGTTCTAACTTCTGGCTTTAATTTCAATGCAGTTTTGACAAACAAAGATGCAGACTTAGATTGGTCAATACTGCTTTCAGTACCAAAAACTAATAAGCCGACCTTATCTTTATCAATTTGATCAATATAACGCATAGTTGCATTAATTCCCATTGAAACTGCATCTTGAGTTTGATCTGCAACACTCATTTCCTTTTGACCAATTCCGATCAAAAACTTGTTGGGATCTTGGTTTCTTGCATGAGCTAAGTCGACCATATCTACATACTTATTTGGCGTAAAAAATCCGATTTTATCAATACCTACTTGCATCTATTTTTCCTTCCTTAGTTCTTTCAAAATCTCTTTAGCATGACTTTCTGAATAGTTCTTTTCTTGAATTAGTTTATTTAAAATAATCTTCTTTTCTTCTTCAGTTGCATCAAGTTCGTTTACTACATTACGTGCCTGCAGCTTCATATGTCCAGCTTGAATGCCAACTGTAGAAATAGCTAATAAAGCAGCTAAATTATTGGCTAACCCAATACTAGTGATAATTTCACCTAAAGTTTTACTAGTAATTTCTTTTCCTAAAATTGAAAAGCTTTGTTGGACATCGCGGCGCGCTTTAATCGAACCACCTACAACGCCAATGGCCATTGGGAGTGTCAATTCGCCCACCAACTTGCCATCTTTCATGGTCCACTTGGACAAGCTGCGATATTGACCAGTTTGACTTGCCAAAACTGCGCTTGCACTTTCAATTGCACGATAATCATTACCGGTAGCAATTAAAACTGCATCTACACCATTCATGATGCCCTTGTTATTTGTTACTGCACGATATGGATCGTCGCATCCAATTTGTCCAAGTAAAGCAACGCGTTCAGCTACTCTTATTCCACCAATAGTGTCTGGATCAATTGTTACCTCGGCCTTAGTCAACTGACTAGGATAATTGGATAAAATTGCAAACAGCTTTTCTTCAACATGATCAAATTGTTCTAACTTAGCACCTAAAAATTCCAAAATGGAATTAGTCTTATTAGCTCCCATTGCCTCAGCTGGATCTACCAAAACCTTGAGATAAACCAAATCATCCTGCTGTTTAGCTGAAATTGAACGAGTGCCGCCACCATGACCAACTAAACTGGCAAATTTTTGATTAGCTGCTTCAATTAATTCTGGAAACTTATTTTTTAATTCAGCTAAAGAAAAGTGTTTATCAACTTTTAAAACAATTTGGCCATAGATACCTATTCTATTGCTTGATGCATGAACTCCACCATTTTTAGCAAAAATACTTGCACCATGGTTAGCAGCAGCAACTACAGATGGTTCTTCAACTGCCATTGGAACCCAGTACTTTTTATTATTAACAATTAAATTTTGAACTACACCTAAAGGCAAACGAAGTTCACTAACCACATTCTCACTTAATTCATCCAAACGATTAAGTACTTGTGGATCAACTTCTTCTAACTTGATTCCTTCAGTTGCTAAAATTTTTCTACGCTGATCAGGCGTTAATTGATAAAACTTCATTATGCATTCTCGATTTCATAGGCAATTGCTTGGCCACCGCCAATACATAAAGTAACCAAAGCTCTCTTGCCATTTCTATTTTTTAATCCACTAATTGCTGAAGCTACTAGACGTGTTCCTGTTGCACCAAGGGGATGTCCTAAAGCAATTGCACCACCCATGATATTCAACTTATCCATTGGAATCTGCAAATCTCTAGCAACTGCAACGCTTTGAGCCGCAAAGGCTTCGTTTAATTCAATAATATCGTAGTCATCAAATGTGCGGTTAGTCTTAGCAAGCAATTTCTTAACGGCAAAATATGGCGTATAACCCATATAAGCAGGATCAAAGCCAGCTTCCGCAAATGCTCCTAATTTAGCAATTGGTGTTAAATGTAATTCTTCCATTTTTTCTTTAGTAGCTAAGATTAACATGCTAGCACCATCGGTTAATGGGGATGAATTACCAGCCGTTACTTGACCGTCTTCTTTAAAAACAGGCTTTAATTTGCTCAAAGCTTCAAGGCTAGTATCAGGACGAATTGGTTCATCATGATCCAAGGTTTGCCCATCAAGTTCTACTTGCAAAATTTCATTTTTGAAAAAGCCGTTCTCAGTTGCTTTAGCAGCTAACTTATGTGAGCGTAAGCTAAATTCATCCATTTCCTCACGTGAGACATGATACTTTTCCGCTACATTTTCAGCAGTAATTCCCATGTGTTTGCTAGAAAAAGCATCCATCAAGCCATCGTTAATCATTGTGCTAGTTAAATGATCTACTGGATTATTTTTATCTTCTTTTTTAACAAAGTATGGTGCACGTGTCATGCTCTCGCTGCCACCTACAGCTACTAAATCTAAGTCGCCCATTTCCATTTGGCCTTGAGCTAATCGAAGAGCTTTTAAACTCGAACCGCAGACTTCATTGATTGTAACTGCGGCTGATTCTTGTTTCATCCCCGAATTAAGCGCAACTTGACGAGCCATATTTTCACCTAATCCAGTTGATAACACATTACCCATAAAAAGCGCTTGTACATCTTGCGGATCAATATTTCCCGCTTTTAAAGTTCCCTTCAGCGCAATTACTCCCATTTCAACTGCGGAAGTATCTTTAAAAAAGCCACGATACTTACCAAAAGGCGTTCTTTTGGCAGCCACAATATAAATATCTTTCATACCCTATATCTCTCCATCATGTGAAATTTTTGACAAATACGATCATAACAAAAAAATATTAAGAATACCTAAAAAAGACTACGCTTTCGCGTAGTCCGTCAATAATCTTTGATTATTATTTATTTTTTAGCTTTATCTTCAGCTTCAAATTGCTTACCTAAACGTTGAATATAAGCACGAAGTTCATCTTTAATTTCAGGATGTTTCAAACCATATTCAATTGAAGTTTCAAGATAACCTTCCTTATTACCAACATCATGACGTTCACCCTTAAATACGTGAGCAAATACTCTTTGGGTCTTGTTCATAGTATCGATAGCATCAGTCAATTGAATTTCGCCACCACGACCAGGTTTTTGATGAGCTAAAATATCAAAAATTTCTAGTGTAAGCAAATAACGACCAATAATTGCGTAATCACTAAGTGCCTTATCAATATCTGGCTTTTCTACAAATGACTTAACATTGATTAAGCCAGGCATAATTTCATTTTCTGGTTCAATTACACCATACTTAGAAACTTCTTCATGTGGTACTGGCATAACAGCGATTGTAGAAGCATGAGTCTTGTTATAGCGATTAATCAATTGCTTAGTAAGTGGCACTTCATCGTCCATTAAGTCGTCACCTAACATAACGACAAATGGTTCATCACCAACAAAGCTGCGAGCACGATAAATGGCATCACCAAGGCCAGCTGGATGTGGTTGTCTAGTGTAGTACAAGTTAACACCAAGGTTAGTAATTCCTTGTGTCAACTTCAATAGATCATCTTTACCTTTTTCAGCTAAATCTTGTTCAAGTTCAGGATTAGAGTCAAAGTGGTCTTCAATCGGGCGCTTGTTTTTACCGATAACAATTAAAATGTCTTCGATGCCAGACTTCTTAGCCTCTTCCACGATAAATTGAATAGTAGGCTTATCAACAATTGGCAACATTTCCTTAGGTAAAGCTTTAGTAGCGGGTAAGAATCGAGTACCTAAACCTGCTGCAGGAATAACAGCCTTTCTTACTTTCATACAAACACACTTTCTATATATCTGTTCTTATGCAATAATCATAGCAAATTTATTAGTCTACAGCTACTTTTGTTTTCTTCTTTTAGTTTGAATATAACTTGCTACCCTACCAGCAGAATATTCTAACTCTCCTTCACGGCTACGCACGATCGTCGCGTTCACTCCTACACCAAAAAGGAATAAAATCGCTGCTATATTTAGCCAAAGCATAAAGATAATAAACGTACCAATAATGCCGTAGTTTTCCCAAGTAATTGGGAAATGATGTAAATAAAAGCTAAATAAAAACGAAAGTGCCAACCAACCGATAAGAGTTACAACTACTCCTGGCCAAATTACTCTTTTTTTCAATTTAATATTTGGCAATACATAGTTAAGGTATGCAATAGCCAAAATCATCATTAAAATCACAACGGGATGACGATAACTAAAAATCTTATTGATCTCTTTAACAGGTAATTGAAAGATTGGACCTAAGAAATTTAACAACTGCTGACCAAAAACCAGCACCACACTAGCACCTGTAAAGATAATAATCATTAAGGTTGTAAATAGGATCGTAATCATTCTGGTCCAAATGAAATTAACTATTGAAAGCTTAAGCTCAATTTGATGTACACCATATAATCTGTTTTCACCCAAACGAATCGCATTAACCAAATTAGAAAATGACCAAAGAGCCAAGATAATACCAAATGACATATAACCAGTCGATGTCGTTTTTAATAGCGAGTTAACAATTGGCATAATGTATTTTGATACCTGATCCGGAAATACTAAATCCATATAATTGGCAATTGGTGCCGTATCAATATGAAATAGCGGCAAAATATTTCCAATAATAATGATGATGGGAAAAATCGAAAATAAAATATAGTAAGCAATTACGATAGAACTATCGAAAATTTCCCCTTGAGACAAAATAGTGCGTAAAGTAAGAAAAAACTGGCCTAGCTTGGAATCGAGTCGATTCTTATCTTTCATTCAAAAACCTAGTCGTCCATTTCGTCAAAGTGAGGAATGTACTTTTCTAAACCATCATAAGGACGTTGCAAAGTCAAAATCTTAGGACCATCTTTAGTAATGGCAAAGGTGTGTTCAAATTGAGCTGCGTTTGAACCATCTGGAGTTGCGTAGTAAACCCAGTCATCGTTAGGATCATCAACAGTTCTTTGATCGATATGCCAATCGCCACCTGCTTCAACCATTGGTTCACAAGTGATAGTCATACCTTCACGAAGACGAATACCATGACCAGCTTTACCCCAGTGTGGAACTTCTGGATCTTCGTGAATAGTAGGTTGAATTCCGTGACCAACTAATTCACGTACGTCACCGTAGTGGTTTTCAACTTCAACATAATGTTGAATTGCGGCACCAATATCACCAATTCTGTTGCCAAGAACAGCTTGATCAATACCTAAGTACATTGCCTTCTTAGTAACTTCAATCAATTTCTTATCAGCTTCTGAAATTTTACCTACTGGGTAAGTAGTGCAAGAATCGGTTTCATAACCGTTCAAATTGCAGGTAACATCAACTTTAACGATGTCGCCTTCCTTTAAGATACGGTCTTTTCTAGGTGTTTGGTGAGCAATTTCATCATTTACTGAAATACAAGTACCATATTTGTAGCCTTCAAAGCCTTGTTCTGAAAGACGGCCGCCCTTTGACTTAACATATTTTTGGCACCATTCTTCAATTTCCCAGGTTGAAATACCTGGCTTGATAACATCGCGTAAGCCTTCAAACATTGTAGCAAGAAGGTGTCCTGAGGCTTGCATGCCTTTAAGTTCACGAATTGATTTAATTGTAATCAAAATAATTTCTCCTTTAAAAAATATATTCTCCCCTATTATAACGTTTTAATGAAGATTTTTAAAAGTTTAGCTAAAAACGGCTAGTTTCATGTATAATAGGGTGTCGTATAACACAGTGAAAGGTATGAAGAATCATGAAAGCAAGAATTGTCTACGCCAGTATGACCGGCAACGATGAGGATATGGCAGATATTTTAGAAGAAGATCTACAAGATTATGGCTTTGATGTCGAAACAAGCGATGTAGGCTTTACCGACGCAAGTGATTATTTAGAAAGCGATCTTTGCATTTTCATCACTTACACTTATGGTGAAGGTGTAATGACTGACGAGATTGCAGACTTTTATGAAGAATTAAAAAAGCTTGACCTTACCGGTAAATATTTTGCAGTAATGGGCTCAGGCGACAAAACTTACGGTGAACATTTCTGTGAAAACGTATTTGACTTTGAAAAAGCATTCAAAGCTTGTCACGCAACAGAAATTACTAAACCAGTTACAATCGAAAATGCACCTGATGACGATGCAATCGATTTAATTGATCAAGCCGCAAAGGAAATGGCCGATAAATTAAATGACTAAAAATAAAAAAGAAGTTACTATTGATCAAGCTCAGATCCGCAAACTTGGCCAAAAATTAATTAAGAGACACCGTAATTTATGGGTCTACATGATTTTTGGCTTTGTTGCTGCACTTATCAACACTGTAGTCTTCATGGTTTTACACTCTTGGTGGCACAACGTAATGGTTATTTCCAACACCATCGCCTTTATCGTGTCCAATCTGGCTTCGTTTTACTTTAACCAAAAAGCTGTTTTTATTAATAATGTAGATCATGAACACAGTACTTGGCATAAATTGATTGTTTTCTTTACTTATAGAGTAATCAGCTTAATTCCCGATACCTTAATCATGTTAGTTGGATTATCTTGGCTTCACTTAAACGCATTGCTTGTCAAAATCATTGACCAAGTTTTAGTCGGGGTCTTCAATTACCTAACTACTAGATCTGTCTTTCAAAAGCAAGAACATACCATGATTGAACGTGCTAAAATGCGCATTCAAGAACAAAAAGCAAAAAAGAAGCAGTAAAAAAACTGCTTCTTTTTATTTACTCAAAATCTGCTGGCTTGGCTGTTTCTTTTTTATGGAAATAGTAATAAATGTCATCCATAATTCGTTCACTAGCATGACCATCGCCATATGGATTCTTTGCGTTAGCCATTTTTTTATAAGCTTCTTTATCTTCCAAAAGCTTAAGCATTTCATCGTGAACTTTATCTACTTCAGTACCAACTAATTTTAAAGTACCAGCTTTCACACCTTCAGGTCTCTCAGTCGTATCTCTAAGTACAAGTACCGGCTTACCTAAACTTGGTGCTTCTTCTTGTACGCCACCTGAATCAGTCATAATAAAGTAGGAACGTTTAGCCAAATTATGGAAGTCAACTACATCAAGTGGTTCAATCAAGTGAATGCGAGGGTCTCCGCCTAAAACTTCATTGGCAACTTCTTGAACTCTTGGTGATAAGTGGACAGGATAAATAATTTCAACATCGGGATGAGAATCAATTACTTGACGCATTACTTTGAAAACGCAACGCATTGGTTCGCCTTGGTTTTCACGACGGTGCATGGTAACTAAGATTACTTTATTGCCCGGCGTAATTTCATCCATTACCGCATGATGATAGTCTTTTTGAACAGTTTGCTCCAAAGCATCAATTGCAGTATTACCTGTTACGAAAATATTGTCTGCCTTATGATTTTCCTTAATTAAATTTTGCTTCGACAATTCGGTTGGAGCAAAGTATAAGTCGGCCAAATCATCGGTCATTTGACGGTTCATTTCTTCAGGATATGGTGAATACTTATTCCAAGTACGAAGGCCAGCTTCAACGTGACCCAAAGTAGTCTGCTGATAAAAGGTCGCAAGAGCTGCCGCAAAGCTTGTAGTCGTATCGCCATGAACTAAAACGATATCTGGTTTTTCTTCTTTAATTACCTTAGACAAATCGATCATTACTTTAGAGGTAATTTCTTCTAAAGTCTGATTCTTATGCATGATATTGAAGTCATAATCAGGCTTGATCTTAAAAATCTCTAGTACTTGATCTAGCATTTCTCTATGCTGTGCACTGACTACGGTTACTTCTTCGAAGCGATCGTCTTTTTTTAATTTTAAAACAAGTGGTGCCATTTTAATTGCTTCTGGACGCGTGCCAAAAACAGTCATTACCTTAATTTTTTGCATAAAAAACCTCCGAAAACCTAATTCTTACTATAACTGATTTAGGCCTATCTTGCACCCCAATTATGTGTTTTAATAAAAATGAACTAAAGAAAGTTGGTATATAAATGAATTCAGGTTTATTAGTTTTAATTACAACTGCTCTTTTTATCATTGTCGGTTGTTTTTGCTTAGTCTTCGGTTTAGACAAAACTAAGCCAGCTAAAACAAGAAGAAGATTGCTTTATTCCGCATTAATCTGTGTCTTTCTTGTTTGGGGACTAATCACTTTTATCATGCTCAATCCTATGGGCTAACTAAAAAAGCCATCTGAAAAAATCAGATGACTTTTTTCTTTTTCATGACCCCGGTGAGATTCGAACTCACCTCTACGGTTTAGGAGACCATTGTTCTATCCAGATGAACTACGGGGTCGAACACAAGATTAACTTTACCAGAAATTTGGTTAATAGTTAATCTTTTTTTATCTAAAATTGCGTAGTAAAGAACGTCTTAGGATTGTTGGTATCCGCAATCTTGTCTGCCGCAATTACAAATGGACTCCAAATTGCAAAGGCAATTAACATATCGACAATGCTTAAGACGATTGCTCGCCAATCATAGTTACATGCCAAAAATGGTCCAATAATTGGTGGCATAATACTTGGCACTGCAACTTGAACTGGATTTACCAAGCCCATCACGCTGACCCAATATGAAAAAGCTACGTTTACAACGGGAGTCAATAAAAACGGAATCAAATAAACCGGATTTAATACTACAGGCAAGCCTAGCAAGATTGGCTCACCGACATTAAAGATACCAGGCGCTAAAGCAATCTTGGCAATAGTCCGATAATCGCTGCGTTTAGAAAAGATCAAGATTGCGACTATTAACATCAAGGTTCCACCGGCACCGCCAAACCAGGCGAATACATCAAATGAACCTCTTACCCACACATAAGGCGGAACTTTGCCATTACTTACAGCTGTAATATTGCCGTTTTGTGCTGTTAACCAAATAGAATCAAGAATTGGTGATAAAACACCCAAGCCATTAATCCCAAAGAACCAGAATACTTGCACCAGCAATGTAACTAATAATACAGTACCGAAGCCTTGGCCCCATTTTACTAGTGGCATTTGAATACTATGAAGTAACCAATCGCCAAAGTAGCTACCTGTAATTGTTTGGAAAAGATAGTTGATTCCGCCCACGCTAAAAATAGCAACCATTGCTGGAATTAATGAATCAAAAGCTGCCTGTTCTGCATGAGGCATATTGGTAGATATATGAATCATAATTCTAGCTTTGAAGCAAGCATAATAAATAGCAAAACCAATTGAGCCAAACAGAATTGCAGTAAATAAGCCTGTAGTTGAAAATTGGCTAATATCAAAGGCATTTTTAATTAATACATTATTGCCATGAAAGTGAATTTGGGCATAACTTGCAATACTTAATGCAAAAGATGGTAGCGACACAATTGCTGCAGCTAAACGATTACCTTCAAATGCTTTCGCCAATTGATAACCTAAGGCAAAAGCAAAAAAACAAGCATAAAGTGAGAAAGTTCCGCGCCAAACTATATCACTAATAGAAACTAATGGCTGCATTGCAAAAGCAAATGTGTTCCAGCCTAAGTGAACCTTAGCAGCTGAAATCAGACTTTTAATTAATACTGCAAGTGAACCTGCAATAGTAATTGGCATTAAAGAAATAAATGCATCCCTTAATGCCACCAGCCATCTTACCTGACCTAGCCTGCTAGCTAAAGGTAACACATAGTCTTCTAGCCATCTCACTAACCGACTCATTTATTCACCTTCAAGTAATGTGGGTGATAACCCTTATTTTTATTGCGCTTTTTCTTTGATTTTGACTTCTTTTTCTTATTCTTAACTACGTTATTAGCTGCCTTATTTTCTTTCTTTTCTTCTTTTTTCTTCTTAGGCTTAGTAGTAGTCAAATGATATCCAGCAAAGTATACTCGCTCAAGTTCAACTTGGTCTGCCAAAAGCTTCTTTAAGTCTCTGAAGTCATGATCATCACCTAAAGTTACTACATATCCTTCTGCGTTCATTCGACCGGTACGTCCAGCACGGTGCAAATAAGTATTGGTTTCGCTTGGAATTTCATAGTTGATTACATAAGTAAGACTTGGAATATCCAAACCACGTGCAGCTAAATCTGTTGCTAAAAGCAATTTAGTTTTACCAGTGGCTAAATCATTTAAGGCTTGTTCACGCTTTTGCTTACCAAATTCATTAGATAAAAGTTCAAACTTTGTTTTAGTATGACCAAAAATTCCGGCAAAACGCATCATGGTCTTGTTTGAGTCAAAGAACAAAATTCCTTTGAATTGGTCCAGCTTAGTCATTCTTTGCAAGAATTCAATTTTATGCTGGTTATCAACTTGCAAGAAATAATGCTTAGTAGCAGATTTTTGTTCATTTCTAACATCTACAAGTAGAAAATGACGATTGAAAATTTCTTCTGCATCCCTAGTAATTTCAGAATCTGTTGCTCCAAACAATAATACTTGGCTATCTGGACCTAGATTTTGCCCTAATGAAGACAATAATTCTAGCTTGGTAAATTCCAAAATATCGTCGGCTTCGTCAATGATTAATGTTTTAATCTGACCTAGCTTAATTCGACCACTAGAAAAGAAATCGAAAAATCTACCTGGTGTAGCGACGATTACTTCTGGATGCTTTTTCTTAAGATTATCTTCTTGGCGCTTACGATTACCCGCACCAACTAAACTAGCACCCTTTAATCCTAATGCATGCACAAATGGATTAATGGCATGACGAATCTGCACAGCTAATTCTGTAGTTGGCGCAATGATAACCACGCTGTTTGCATTACCTTTTTGTGCTCGCTCTAAACTAGGAAGCGCATAAGCTAAGGTCTTTCCTGTACCGGTTTTAGCTAAACCGACCAAAGAAGCACCATTTCTTATGGCATCGTAAGTTTCCTTTTGAATTAAAGTTGGCTTTTCTTTATGTTGTTTGATTAATTCTCTTTTTACTTCTTCTTGATACATTATTGTGTTAATTGTCCATACTTTTGTCTATATTGACCAACGGTTCCGTTATACGCGTACATTGTAACGCCTTTTTCTAATCCATTGACGTTCTTAACGCGTCCGTTAGTAGTATAGCGCCAAAATGAGTACTTTAGCTTATTTGGCACCTTTTTATCTACTGACATAAATTTTGTCTGTGGCGTGAAATACTTGTGATACTTATAATCCACGTCGACGATTACGCTTTTATTACGCTGTTCAAGCATACTGGCAAATTGCCCCATTGATGTTAAATATCGCTTGCTGCGGCTATTTACAGCTGGCTCAAGCAGAATCGGCAAGCTTCCTGTATTATCGCCAACCTTTTCAAAAAAATAGCGATAATGCTGCAAGGGCGTAGATTCATTACTATATAAAATCATACTGCCAAAAGCAAGCTTGGTTCCTAAAATTTGATCACGATAAGATAGATAATTTTCATCAAAATATGATCTGCCTTGCGTTGATTTTAAATAAACAAAGGAAATCCCATTTGCCTGCAATTTATGCAAATCTACATAGTCAACATCTTGATTAAGCTGAATCCCAATGGCACTTGAATTAGAATTCGGCGGAAGAGTTGTCTGCTTTTTAAAATTAAAAAAGCCAACAAAAAGAAATGCAATTGCTAGCAGCAATAATGTAATAATTGCCGGCAAAGTATATTTATGATGATATCTTTTCATGCTGCTTCCCCCTGCTATTATTTTACCCGAACATATTCGCCGTACCAATACTTCTATCATAGATGTGCTAAAATAATTTAGATATTATTTTTTGACGAGGGTGAAGTACGTGAAAAGGCAAATTTCTTTTGGCCAAGCTTTGGCAACCGTTGTAGGTTCTGTAATTGGGGCCGGCGTTTTCTTCAAGATCGGTATCATTACTGCTCAAACTGGCAGCAGTTCGATGACCATCTTTGTTTGGATATTAGCCGGCGTGATCTCGATTGCATCTGGCTTAACCATTTCAGAAATTGCAGCTAGTTTAAAGATTAACGGTGCAATTAAATATCTAGATTATACTTATGGTCGAATTTGGGGCTTTTTATTTGGCTGGGCGCAAATGATCGTTTATTTTCCTGCCCAAATTGGAGCGTTGAGTTCAATCTTTGGCGTGCAGTTCGTTTCACTATTTGGTATTCAAGCCAAATATTCAAATTTGGTAGCGATACTGCTGGTTCTATTTCTCTTGGGAATTAACCTAATCGGAACTAAATTCTCCAGTAAGATGCAATCGATCATTACCGTCTTAAAAATTATCCCTATTGCTTTAATCATTATTTGGGGAATATTCAATCAAAATAAAGTTGCCGCTCCACTTTTACCATTAACTGTTGGCGCAGGAAAATCATTTTCTGGTGCGATTAGCCAAGGCCTTCTTTCTGCATTGTTTGCTTTTGAAGGCTGGATCGTTGTTACCAACTTGGCCAATGAAGTTAAAAAGCCAGAGCGTGATCTTTCAAGAGCGATTATCTTAGGCTTATCATTAATCACCTTAATCTATATTTTGATTAACTACACTTTCCTTACTGTTTTGCCAATTAATCAATTGGTTAATAACAATAATGCTGCTTTTGAAGCTTCTATGAAACTATTTGGTCAGTTTGGCGGAAAATTAGTCACCATAGGTATTTTGATTTCGGTTTACGGGGCGGTTAATGCCTTTATGCTCACGGGGATGCGTACTCCTTACATTTTGGCTCAAGATAACTTATTACCATTTTCTAAGAAAATCGGTAAAGCTAACATTCACACTGGTGTCCCTGTCTTTGGTGCTTTGATCGTCGATGCTATTGCTATCGTGATGATTCTCTTAGGCAACTTCACAGTTTTAACTGACATGCTGGTCTTTGTCATGTGGACTTTCAACACCATGCTTTCTGTTGCCGTGATCATTTTACGTAAGCGTGAACCAGAACTAGTACGGCCATTTAAAGTACCATGGTATCCAGTCATTCCGCTTGTCTCAATCTTAGGTGGTATCTTCATCGTAGTATCAACGATTATCAACCAATTCACACTTTCTCTCATTGGGATAGGCTTAACTTTACTAGGATTACCAATTTACTTTTACAAGCAAAAGCAAAATGCACGTTAACCAACGTGCATTTTTTGTATTTATTTGAAAACAATAAAATAATAAATTGCGGTTAGAATTTCAGCAATACCTTCAAGAAAAATGGCACAGTCAGCACCAAAATGCTGCACAATAATACCACCTAAAAATGAACCTACTGGAATCATACATGAAATGATACTTGAGTTAATTGTATTTATTCTCCCTAGAACATTTGAATCAAAACTTTCCTGAACTAACACCTCAAAGTTGATATTCATCATACTGATCCAAAATGCAGCACTAGCAAAGAACAAGATCAACCCAATCACTTTAATACTATCTATTCGTCCTACTACGGGCTCAAGAATCACCGAAGTCCCTGCTAAAAACAGACAAATAGTTACAAAGCGCTCCAATTTGTTTTTGCCAAATGAAAATTTTTGCACAACCATGCTGCCAAGCAAACCACCAATAGATGACGCAAATTCTAGCGTTCCGTAACCTAAAGCTGTTTTAGTCAAATAATGACTAGCAAAATATGGTAAACCAATGCTTGCAATCCCATAGAAAAGATTAGTTATCGCAAACGGAACAATTAATATTAGAATTCGTCCTTCACGACGTAAAATTTCCCATCCTGTAACAAGATCCTGCCAATATTTACCAGAAACCAGTTCTTCATCTGGCTGTAATACTTTTTCAGGTAAATAAAGCCGGGCGTAGAAAAACAGTGCACTAGCAAAGACAAGCATGGAAATAATCATTGTAAAATCAAGTGAGAAACACGTGATTAGAGCCGTAGCTAAAGCATCAAGAAACAGATCTAACGTGCGATATGTCATTTGAAAGATGCCATTAGTTTTTAACAATTTATCCTTAGCAACGATTTCAGGCAAAATCTTTTCTTCAGCTGGATAAATCAAAGTTGAACCAATCGTTGAAATTACATATAACACAAGCAAAATAACAATTGCTAAGTCTTGCATTATATTAATTTTGAACAATATTGCTGTAAGCAAACTAAAAATTGCTTGACCAGCTGTTACGTATTTCAGTAGTTTTTTAATATCTGTACGATCAATAATTGGACCAAAGACAAAACTAATCATATCGATAGTCGAATCGGCAATAAAAATTAACGATAAAACTAGTGGTGAATTAAATCTAACTTTGAAGAACCACAATACGGCCATGTAAAACAGTGAATCAGCAATATTAGTGGCTATTCGTCCCATCAATAACAAACGAACATTAGCATTTTCTTTTTTATTAATTTTCAACATTTTCCCATTCCTATTCATAATACTTATATCAGTACTACTGAAAGCCAGGGAAAAGTTATTTCAGAACCCCGAGCTTTCAGTTAAAGTCGGGGTTGAGCCTCAAGTAACGCTTAACGGCTTGTAAGAAAAAGTTAAGCCGCAAGCTTAAACCTAAAATGTTAATGGTTAACATTTAGATCTTCATCTCCTGTTTAAAAATTATGTTTATTGTATCAAAAAAGCCATTACTCTAACAGTAACTAAAGAGTAATGGCTTTTTATTTTTTATCAATCAATTACTTATTAACGTATTTTTGAATAACTTCTGGCTTTAAAACGCCAACATAATTAAGATTACGGTACATGTTCAAGAAGTCCAAACCATAGCCGACTACAAATTCATTACCAACCTTTGAACCGTAGTAGTCAACTGTAACGTCCTTGCTTCTGCGAGCTTCCTTATTAAGAAGTGCACAGCATTTAACGCTCTTAGCACCACGCTCGCGAATCATGTCCTTCATGTATTTCATGGTTAAACCAGTGTCAACAATATCTTCGACAATTAAAACATCGCGATCTTTAACATCAGCACTCAAATCAGTGATGATCTTAATCTTACCACTTGATTCAAAACCATCCCCGTAGCTAGAAATATCAAGAAAGTCCAATTGATGAGCTACATCCATTTGTCTGGTCAAATCTGTTAAAAAATAAACCGCACCCTTAAGTGCACCAACAACCAATGGCTTCTTGCCGGCATAGTCTTCAGTTAATTGCTTGCCAAGTCGCACGCACATTTGATGAATATCTTCTTCAGAAAATAACTTGTGATCAATAATATCGTTAATATTGTCGCCTTTAACCATTTAGTCTACCCTTCAATCCTATATTTAACTAATTCTGATAAAAGAAATTATAACATCTTTAAACAAAAAAAGCGTCAAAATTGACGCTTTTACTGAATAATTGCTATTTTTCCTTCTTTGATTGATCGGAATCAGCAGAATCAGCTTTCTTATCTTTTTTGATTGGTTCAACAATAAACCAACGCATGAATCCTTGCTCAATATTATCAAGCACGAACTTGTAGCCTTCTAGTTCAACTGATTCGCCCTTCTTCAAGTTAGGATAATGTTCCATCATGTAACCACCAATGGTAATGATGTCACTATCTTGAAAGGCCTTCAAATCAGTATGGAAGAAACGCTCAAAGTCATACAAAGTTGTTTTACCAGAAACATGAACATTGCCATTTTTGTCCTTGATAATGTAATCATCAGAAACATCATCAATTTCATCTTTAACAGAACCAAAGAGCTCTTCGTAAATGTCCTTATCTGTTACGATACCACTAGTACCACCGTATTCATCAACTACCAAGACAATTGGCGTGTGCTTAGAAATCATCAAGTGCAAGATATCTTGAATAGGCATTGATTCTGGAACCGTAATGATAGTTCTAATAATTCTAGTTACAGGTACCTTTGCATCAATTTGGCTCTGTTGGACGATATCATAAGCATAGACGTAACCTACAACATCATCCTTATCATTATCACGTACAACTGGAAAACGGCTGTACCCCTCTTCTAGGTACTTTTTCAAAGCATATTCAATCGTATCAGTTGAATCAAGAACAGATAATCTAGTTCTATCTGTCATGATATCCTTAGCGATCTTATCATTTAACTCAAAGGCACGCTCCATGTAAGTGAGGTCTTCTTTATCAAGAGAACCACCATGCACAGCGTTACGTGACAATTTAATGATTTCAGATTGAGAATATACTTCATTTTCTTCATCAGCTGGAGTAAAGCCCATTAACTTCAAAATACCGTTGGAACTAGTATTCAGCAGCCAAACGAATGGATAAACGATTGTGTGGAAAACATGAAGTGGCGTTACAATCAACATCATCATGCCCACAGGTTTATCAATAGCGATATTCTTAGGTACGACTTCTGTCAATACAACTTCTAAGTAAGTTAATAAGATCACACCTAAAATAGCACTGACTGATTTAATGAGAGATTCACTCATTGGAGTTAAATGAAACAAATCTTCCAAAATCACTGCGAAAGTATCCGCAGAAAACCAACCCAATACTACACCTACAAGAGTAGTACCAACCTGAGTTGTTGATAGATATTCATTCAAGTTATGCGTCATGTGAAGTGCACGACGTAGCTTCTTCTTATTGCCTTGTCCTTTAGCAAGCATATCTTCAAGCTGACTAGGTCTAGTTTGCACAAGGGCAAACTCTGCGGCTACAAAGAAAGAAGCAACAATAAAAATTAATAGCGTTGCAACTAAATTAGTTACTATTTGAGCTGGACTCAAAGTATTATCACCTTTTTTTAGAAATTATTTACTAAAACCTATTCTACCATTTATTACTTAAAATAGTTCAGTTTTACACAAGTCTCAGCTACTTAGTTACCTTATAAATCTTGCTAAATGGAACTCTCTTTGGAATAAAGATTGGATCATTGATTTCCGCATTTCTATCAATGTAACCAACAGCAATTGCCATTCCTACATATTCATCTTCTGGGATTCCAGCATATTTTCTTACCAAGTCAGGATATGACACCATTGAGTGAGCTGGCATAATTCCCAATCCACGGTTAACAGCTAAAAGCATGATACTTTGTGCAAAGATTCCTAAGTCAAATACAGACCAAGCTGGTGATTGTCTTGGAATAGTCAAAAAGATAATTGCTGGTGCATTGAACATTGTCTTATTAGCTTCATTAAATAAATTCAATTTATTTCTAAAGAAGAAGCTTTGTGAAGCACCCATAGTTGCCATATTGCTGCTTGGGAAGGTGTCCCAATCAAGTGAAAGCATTGATGCAAAATCTTCATTTGGCTTAACTTTGTTATCAGCATTTTCAACTGCAGCCTTTTTAAACTCGTCTAAGGCATCCCCCATTAACACATAGGCACGCCAAGGCTGAGAATTAAGCAGTGATGGAGATTGTTGTGCTTGCTTTACAATTTCAGCAATTGCCTTTTCAGGAACTTTTCTGTTAGTAAATTTCCGTGTTACATGTTCATTTTGAAAAACTTCTTTAAAATTCATTTTCCACCAAATCCTTCTAAAAACTTACTCAACAATTTTATCTTTTACTTTTTTCTGCTTCTTTTCGTTCTTGCTCTTGTTTTCTTAAAAAGGCACTCATCGCCAAATCATTTTTACGCATTGAAATAAAAGCAGTAATAGTCATTGTCAATCCGCCAATGCAAATTAATAGCAATCCTATTGGAAATAAGAATACCGCACCATTAGGAATAAATGAAGCTTTAACTACCCAACAAATAATTCCTACTAGCATAAAGATTATTCCGACAATAATTGCCTTAGTATTTGGACGATATTTTTTCATTGGCAATTCCTCTCTTTCCTATTATATATCTTAACAAAAAAAGCTTAACTTCCGTTAAGAAGCTAAGCTTTTAAACCATCTTTTTTTAATTAGTCTTAAAGTTCTACTTAAGAGAGGGGGAAGCGACTAATTAAATTCAACAGTTTGTACTTTTTGGGAATGTTGAACTGTACCTTTTTCAACAGGAGTAACGGATTTAACCATATCCATGTTGGTGTAAACAACAATACAGCTATCATCGTAACCCTTATCTGTAATTTGCTTGAAATCCATGGTTGCTAAAGGTTGACCCTTTTCTACCTTATCGCCTTGTTTAACATCTACTGTAAACGGAGCACCTTTTAATTCTACTGTATCAAGACCCAAGTGGATCAAAATTTCTAATCCATTGTCTGTCTTAATGCCGATGGCGTGTTTAGTTGGGAAAAGTGTAGAAATAGTTCCGTCAACTGGTGCATAAATGTGGGTATCGCTTGGCTTAATTGCAAAGCCATCACCTAACATCTTAGTTGAAAAGACATCATCATTTACATCAGTAATTGGCATTACTGTACCATCAACTACTGCATCTACTTCCAAACCTTTATTCTTTTTCTTAAAGAAATTAAACATAATTCATAACCTCTGGATTTCTAAAATTCAAGTAACAATACCAACGCAAAGCATCCAATGAGCAAGATGGCTGACACGATTGAAATAGCCATAATCAAAGGACTTACATTATCTTGCGTCTTTTTCAAAGCAGTTGCCCTGTACATTCCCAAGGCAGCTAAAATTGCGCAAAGCAAGTTGCCGACAACAATCTGTCCAAGTAACTGACTTACCATAAAGAAGCGATAAGTCTGGCGGTTAACCATGAACTTCTTTTTATTTAATAGTAAATAGTAACCGAGCACAAAGTCTACAATCGCAATGATTGTTCCAATTGCAATAGCTGGTTGTTTCATAATAAGCGATTGAATCGATACATTAGAAACACCACTCTGTATTGCAAGCAATGCCCAGAAACATAATGGAGCAATGAACAGTATATAGGAATACCACTTCATAATTTTTTGAGCATCTAAATGCATGCTCTGTAATATTCGGCTGAAAAAGTTTCCAACTTTTTGTTTACTTATTGCCCACATTAATCTCAACATCCTCTCCTTGGTTTTGTTGCCAAGCTACATATTCACTAATAAGCAAGTCAATTAGATAATAAGCAGGAGTAAAAGCAACCTTGCCGCTCTTAAAATCAGCATCATCTGTAAAAGCGATTGTAGGAAAATAAATATTGTGCTGAACAAGCGAAGCTAATCTGTTTTGCATCATGTTAGTGAAAGAAACGTATTTAAACTTATCGTTAATTAACTCAAGCTTGGTAATCTCTTCATTGATTGTCTTATTGTCACCTGTAAACGAGATGATAAACAAGACATCGCCTTTTTGTGCAAAGCGGCCTGCTGCTTTTAACTCATCAAGTGCTGACGGCAGAACTGTCGCATGTTTACCCACTACAAAGAGTTCATGAGCTAAATATTGTGCAATCAGTTCTTGCTGCCAGCCAGTAGAGTAAATATAAATGGTATTAGCATTATCCAAATCACGATACAGACCATTGAAGTCTCGTTGTTTGAAATACTTTAATACATCCATATTCACTTTGCTAAGCTCTTTTGCAAAATTATTTTCAATTTTGACTGGCTTTTGTTTTGATTCGGCAAGTTCTACCAAATCAAATTTCAGTTCACTGTAACCACTCAGGCCAAGTTTTTTACATAAACGAAATATTGCAGATTCGGATACATATAGCTTTTTAGCTAACTTGGCTAGACTTAATTTGCTACAGTCTTTTGGATTATTTAACACAAATTGAATTATCTGTTTTTCAGAATCATTCAGTTTGGTATTACTGTTATAGACCATTGATCTTAAATTTGCCATACTCACTGTGTCCTTATCAATATATAATTTATATATTAATAATACCACAAGCGCTTACAGTTTATAGTAATTGTTTCATTTGATCAACAACTTGATCGGCATCCAATCCAACAACAATGTCAATTTCGTTATTGTCTCTGTGTTGAACTTCATATGAATCTGCAATCTTCTTGAATTCAGAATCTGGAGCCACTTTCTTAGTGTCAAAGACGTGAGTTCTTACTCTAGTTGAGCAAGCGATGACGTCCTTAATGTTTTCACTACCACCGAGAAGGTCAACGATACCTGTTGCTCTTTCAATATATGGATTGTCTTGTTCAGTTGAAACTTTAGCGTCATTACCGCTTTGTTGCATCAATTGAGTCATTTCATCCAAAACTTGAGGTACGTCAAGTCCAACAATAACTTGGAGAGCCTTACCGTGGTGAACAACGTTAACGGCCTTGTTTGCCTTAAATTGTGAGTCTGGAGCAACCTTGCTTGGATCAGCAACACTTACACGTAATCTAGTAGCACATGATGACAATTCAGTAATGTTTGAAGCACCACCTAATAAGTCAAGGTAAGCAGTAGCTCTTGCGATGTAAGGGTCGTTTGCATCCTTGCCAGCTGCCTTAGCAGCCATCTTTTGCTTGTATTCTTTCTTGTTAATAAGTTTAACGTCTTCGTCATCAGCTTCACGACCTGGAGTTACGTAGTTGAACTTTTCAATCATGATCTTGAATACGAAGTAAGTAATAATACCGAAGATAATACCAACGATAAATTGCATTAAATATGTTTGCCAGTGGCGTTCCCAAAGTGGAATCCAGTTCATTGATGCGATACCAATGGCACCATCTGACATGAAACCTCTTAAACCAAATGCCCACATTACTGTGTTCATAGTAGCTGACAATACTGAGTAAACAATCCAAAGAACTGGTGCAGCGAACAAGTAAGTAAAGTCAATTGGTTCAGTAATACCTGCTAAAACTGAAGTTAAAGCAGCTGGAATAAGTAAAGCAGAAGTTTGCTTCTTCTTGTTCTTCTTAGCAGTTGCGTAGAATGCGTAACAGATAAATGGAACTAAGAAGATCTTTTCGTTACCGTAAATCTGGAATCCTTCCATTGGAGCAAGTTGTGACAATGGCTTTGCGCTTGCAGCGTATTCTGCCAAGTGCTTCAACCAGTAAGCTTGCAAACCGCCGTCAACAACGGCTGGACCGAATTGGAATGGAATGTAAAGCAAGTGGTGCAAACCAGTAGGAATCAATACACGGTTTAAGAATGTGTAAATCCAAACACCAACAAATCCACTATCTACGATGAAGTGTTGCATGCCGGTGATACCCAATTGAACTTTTGGCCAGCCCCAGCAAGTAATGATAGCTAATGGAATCATTACGAAGAAACTAAGTGCGTAGACATAAGTTGAACCTTGGAAAGTACCAAGCCAGTCTGGCAACTTCTTGTCAAAGTACTTGTTGTGTAACCATACAACGATCAAAGCAACAACCAAGGCACCTAAGATACTAGTGTCAAGAGTCTTGATACCAGCAATGTTAGTTAAACCGTGGTTAGTAGCGTTGGCAACAATTTGAATCTTGTCAAAGTTAGGAATACCAAATGCTGCACCCCAGTGGGTAAGCATTGCACCGATGAAGTAGTTGTAAGTCAAGTAAGCAATAACTGCTTCCATGGCTGCTCTACCTCTAGCTTTGTTAGCTAAACCAATAGGAAGACCTACCGTAAACAAAATACCTTCTTGGTTGAAGACTGTCCAACCACCGGCTGAAATTGTGTCCCAAACAGAGTTCCATGTTGTTCCTGGGTTGGCTAGTGAGCCAAACAGTGTTGGGTTATTGAACAAGCTTCCTAGAGCTACGACAATACCCGCAAACGAGAACAGCATAACTGGGACGAACATAGCGGCCCCAAACCGCTGAAACTTTTGCATCATAATAATTTACCTCTCGAAGAAAGAAATTAAATAAATTAACTTATTCTTGCGTTTACACCTATATCTTATTTCACTAAATCCAGTTAGTTGCAAGGTGCTCAAGACAACTAACATCTACTTATGAAACTCATAAGTATTACTCCTCAAACAAATTGATCGAGACAGAAATCTAAATGATATCAAATTTAGATCTTACTCTATCTCTCGTAGCTAGCTTACATTTTATTTATACCATAGTTTTTATCTAATGTAAGCGTTTTTGCAAATGATGACTTGGTGTTTCATAGCATTACAGGATTATTTCACTTGCTGAAATATATTTCAAATTACTCAATCTATCTAGACCAATTATTTCAAGCGCTTTCATTCCTTTTGTAGCTTATGTTTAACAATTTGCTTTACATACGCTTTTAGCTTGTCAAGAAATATGCTATCCATATAAACTATGTATATATGTAAAATTAAGTGCAAAATATTTCATTTCGGATGAAACAAAAATTGAGTGCGAATTATTTTCACACTCAATTAATTTAGTTATTTAAATATTCAGTCAAAGCAGGTAAAACCTTTTTAGCTTCTTTACGGCCGATTTCATATACACGCTTAATTTCACCCTTATCCTCTTCAAGAGTGCCAATATTAAGCGGATATGGCGGTCTAATAGCGAAACATTTTTTATCTTCTTCATCTGTTTCAATTTTATCTAAAACCGCATTGTAATCTTCAGCCCTAGTAGCTAATTTCTTTAAAACTGCAGGATATTCACGCAAAACAATTTTTTCAATTGGATACAATTTACTCTGCTTTTTACGGTATTCCTTAGGCTGGGTTAGAATTACCACCCTTTTATCAAAATTGTTTTTTACTAAAAAGTCATATGGAATAGAATCTGAAACGCCACCATCAAAATAATAATGACCATGAATTGCTACAGGATGAGCAAAAAACGGAATTGAAGAAGATGCTCTAATCCACTCTAAATCGCTATAGCCAGCATCCCTCAATTTATGATAAACAGGCTCACCTGTTGCACTATCTGTTGCTACACACCAGAATTTCATTGGATTATTCATGAAAGCTTCTTTATCAAAAACATCCAATTTTTCAGGCAAAACATGATAACAAAAGTTGGCTGCATACAAGTTGCCAGATCTTCTCCAAGACTTCCAACTAGCATAATAATCTTTGCCAGCATATTTTAAGTTGTAGCGCAATACTCTGCCAATAACACATCGAGCACGCCCGCAGTGAATAGTCCTCGCATTGCGCCGCCCTCTAATACCAATCCGCTCTTCATTTTTTCCTCCAAAAAAAGACCTATGTTTTTAGCATAGGTCTAATTTATTCTTATTTAAAAATTACTTCAAGCCCTTCCACTTCCATTCGGTAACTTCTGGCATATCTTTACCATTATCACGAATGTATTGGTGGTGCTTTTCAAGTAAGTCATCCATATGACTAATGAAGTCAGCATTCTTGCCCTTCAACTTTTCAACACTTTCAACAGCATCTTTGGCTAAGTCGAAGCGATCAAGGTGGTTCAAGACACGCATGTCAAATGGAGTAGTGATATCACCATTTTCTTCATAGCAGTGAATATGTACATTGTAACGCTTGCGAGCAAACCAAATTGATTCCATCATGCTCTTGTAACCATGCCATGCAAAGATTACAGGTACATCCTTTGGGAACAAGCGATCAAATTCTTCATCTGACAAACCGTTCTTGTTGTCCTTTGGTGACATTAACTTCATCACATCAACTACATTAATGTAACGAATCTTAAGGTCTGGGAACTTGTCATGCAAGATATCAATAGCAGCTAAAGTTTCAATTGTTGGTTCAGTTTCAGTTGAAGCAAATACAACATCAGGTTTAGCACCTTTATCAGTTGAAGCCCAATCAATGTAGCCTAAGCCTTTATCAACTAACTTTTGTGCTTCTTCAATTGAGAACCATTGTGGACGAGGTTGCTTTGAAGTTACTAAAACGTTGATACATTCGCGATCAGTAAATGCCTTGTCACCTACCGCAAGCAAAGTGTTGGTATCTGATGGTAAGTATTCATGAACTAAATCTGGACGATTCTTTTCATATAAGTGAGTCAAAATACCTGGGTCTTGGTGAGTGTAACCATTGTGGTCTTGTTGGAACACAGTTGAAGTTGCAACAAAGTTAAGTGATGGATAGTCATGACGCCAGTATTGTTCCTTAGCTTTTCTAAGCCACTTCATATGTTGAGTAAGCATTGAGTCTACTACACGACCGAATGCTTCGTATGTAGCAAAGAAGCCGTGACGGCCAGTTAAAACATAGCCTTCAAGGAAGCCTTCATCTTGGTGTTCTGACAATTGTGAGTCAATGATTCGACCACTTGGAGCCAAGTTTTCATCATTTGGTTCGTGAATTTCTGGTTCCCATTGACGCTTTTGATCATCAAGAAGCTTGAACAAACGGTTCGACTTAGATTCATCTGGGCCAAAGCCGCGGAATGTAGTTGGGTTAAGCTTTGCTACTTCATCTAAGTACTTAGCCCATTCAACCATGTCTTGTGCTTCAACTGAACCTGGTTTATCAAACTTAAGAGCAAAGTTGCGGTAATCTGGCAAGTTCAAACGCTTAGGATCCTTACCACCGTTAGTGATTGGATTCATAGCCATACGATGGTCGCCTTTAGCAGTATTTTCAGTAACGATTTCCTTTGGTGAACCATCTTCATTGAATAATTCTTCAGGCTTGTAGCTTTCAAGCCAGTCAGTCAACATATCTGCGTGTTCCATATCACCTTGTGATACAGGAATTGGAATTTGGTGTGCTCTAAATGAGTTTTCAATTGGATTGCCATCAAGATCCTTCTTTGGACCAGTCCAGCCCTTAGGACATTGGAAGATAATCAATGGCCAATGTGGCAATGTAGCATCATTATTTTCACGAGCGTGCTTTTGAATGGCCTTAATTTCTTCAATTACTTCGTCCATGGTCTTAGCCATTTCTTTGTGAACTTGCATTGGATCCTTTTCACCATCGAAACGGCCACCCTTAAAGACTGAAACAAAGTGTGGATCCCAACCCATACCGCGGAAGTATTCAGTTAATTCTTCATCGCTCATTCTTGAAACGATAGTTGGGTTAGAAATCTTGAAACCGTTAATTTGAAGAATTGGCAAAACAGCACCATCTTTAATTGGGTTGATGAACTTGTCGCTGAACCAACTTGCTGCAAGTGGACCAGTTTCAGCTTCACCATCACCGATTTCAACGGCAGCAATTACATCTGGGTTATCTAAAACGGCACCTACACCGTGTGAAAGTGAATAACCTAATTCCCCACCTTCATGAATTGAACCTGGGGTTTCAGGAGCAGCGTGAGAAGCTACACCACCTGGAAAACTGAATCGCTTGAATAATTTAGCCATACCCTTTTCATCTTGAGTAATTTCTGGATAGCGTTCAGTGTATGAACCATCAAGGTATGAGTTAGAAACCATTACTTGACCACCGTGACCTGAACCTTCGATATAGAACATATCCAAGTTGTATTTCTTAAGTACACGGTTTAAGTGAGCATAAATGAAGTTTTGCGGAGCAATAGTACCCCAGTGACCAATTGGCTTTGGCTTAACATCTTCAGCTGTCAAAGGCTTCTTGAGCAGCGGATTTTTCATTAAAAATAATTGTCCAACTGACAAATAATTGGCAGCGCGCCAGTAAGCATCGACGCTCTTTAAGTAATCTTTTGAATCGTAATTAACTGTCATCTTTTCTCCTTTGAGCACATGAGTAATACTCTTTATTGATCTTTTTCTTTATACTTATATAATACCAATTTTTAAATAAATATCAACTTATCTATTAATTGGATCCTACCATTTTAAATAAGTGCTTTGAATAAAATCAATATGGCATAAAGCTTGAAATATCAATATTTTGGGCATTTAATATAAGTGTTTATTCTTTTATACACAGATAAATGCTTATAAATAAATATAAAACGCTGATTAAACAAATACATTTTTTTATTGAACATGTTAGTTTATTGATGGAGAAGGAAAAATGATCCAAGAAGAACGATTAAAACACATTAAGAAGATGCTTCAAAAAGAGCACCAAGTATCAACCAAAGAAATCGCTAAAAAGTTTGGTGTATCTTTTGACACGGCTCGCCGCGATGTAATTCACCTGACTACAACAGGTCAAGCTGTGAGAATTCACGGCGGAATGATGGCAATTAACCAAAATGATGTACCTGGTTTCCTTGCTAGAAGTCAGGTTCAATCTCCCGTCAAACTGAAAATGGCCAAGATGGCAAAAAGATTCGCCCATCCTGGTCAATGTGATTTCATTGGTTCCTCTACTACTCTTAATTTGCTTTGTCCCATGCTTAACGGTGTTGACATGCAAATAGTAACCAATTCGATTGATAATGCATTAAGCTTATTAAACTCTGATTTTCCTTCTGTCAGACTTTTAGGTGGCATTATTAATAAAGAACAGCGCTATATTTATTCAGAAGCTGCACTTGAAACTATTAGAAGGATGCGTTTCAACACTGCTTTTATTGGCGGCTCTAAAGTAGGTGATGACGGTGTTTATACTGCATCAATGGATGACGCCGAAATTGTCCGTGCCGCTACCCAGCGTGCGAATCAAATTGTATTAATCGCTGAAAAATACAAATTTACCAATCAGACTACTTCTCCATATATGTCACTTTCATTAGACAAAGTTGACGTATTAATTACTGATACGCCTTTATCTAATGAAGTTAAACGACATTTTAATTCAAAAACGCAAATCATATCTGTGTTAAAGGAGTAATCATTATGTTTAACTTTTTCAAACCAAAAGAGCCTGACAAAAAAGAAGTATATCAAGAACTTAAAAAATTCTATAATAGCTTCTTCAGTGATATTTATAATGAAATGAATATTGGGCGCTATCGTCAAATAAGAGACGTAATTGGTCTTGTAATTAACAAATTCGATGAAAACGATCATCCTCTTGAATACACCAGCAAATTAGTGATGTATATTCAAGCTAGGGTTGCAATGCATCATTTGCGTCTGACTGACGAACAGGTAAAAATTATGAAAAAGTTAACTGAATCTACAAAATATATAAATCTTTCTTACGTTTATTTAAGTCCAATTGATTCAGTAGAACAATTTGCTAAAATTTAACGTATCTACTCTAGATGAAAAAAGTGAATCCAAATAAAAAAGCTGTTAAATCAAGGTTTAGTATGAAGTGAGACCCAAAAGTTAGACACTTTTGGGTCTTTTATTATGACTAAATTTAATAAAGAACAA
>NZ_CABUIW010000026.1 GCF_902491705.1 uncultured Lactobacillus sp.
ACACTCAACTCAAACAACTTATAAAACTCACCTCTCCTATCCATCAAGTCACCAAAAGAACCATCTTCAACAATGACGCCACCTTTCATAAAGAGAATTCTATCGTATTTTTTCAAAATGGTCTCATTCAACTTGTGGGTTACTACAAGTGCCGTCAAATCTTGAATATCCAAGATTGAATTTTCAATTTCAGTAGTTACTTGATTATCCAAAGATGAGGTAGCCTCATCCAATAATAAGATTGGTGTTTTTCGAATTAAGGCACGCGCAATACTAAGTCTTTGTTTTTGTCCGCCAGATAGATTTGAGCCATTCTCTCCACATAAAGTTTGTAGACCAGATTCATTTTCTAAAACATAACTTTCTAAACCTGACTGCTGTACAGCTTGCTTTATTTCCTCATCAGTGAAGGATTGATTAAGAGTAATATTTGCTCTTAAAGTATCATCAAAGATATAAACGTTTTGTTGAACAATCGTCATTAAGTTATAAAGGCTCTCTGCTGAAATAGCTTGTATATCTTGATTATCAATTAAAATATGTCCACTTGTTACATCATAAAAACGAAGTAATAGATTGAGCAAAGTTGATTTCCCACTCCCTGACATTCCTACAATTGCAATTTTTTCCCCTTTTTGAATCTTCAAAGATAAATGATTAAAAATTTTTTCTTCAGTATTAGGGTAAGAAAAGTCTATATTTGAAAAAGAAATAACATCATCAAAATATTCTTTCGTTTCACCGGTCTGAAGTCCAGTTACATCTTTTACCTCAAATGCATTAAGTGTTGCTTGCCCCTCACGGAATTTACTTATTCCCATTCCAACTTCATTTAGTGGCATTACTACAAAATTGACCAGTTGAACAATAGCTGTTACACTCCCAATTGTGGTAGAGCCATTAAATACTAAATACATCCCTCCACCAAAAGCTACCAAAAAAACAATCATCCCTGAAAGCTGGGAAATAACATTTGCTAAAACATCAAATTTTCCTTTTATAAAATATATCTCATCCAATTTTTCACTTTCATGACTATAATCCTCACAGATAGCATCTTTCACATTAAAACTTTTAATAACAAGAAATCCTGCTAAAATATCTTTAACCTTAGCTAAATACTTCTGATCTGCAATCATAGCACTATTTTGTAAAGAGGCTGATTTTTGTCCAATAAATCCTGAAATCATCATCGGAATAATGCTAGCAATGATTACTAATAAGGTCAAAAACCAATTACCTATAAACATAGCTAGGAGTGAAAAAATCATTAAGGAAAGGTTTTTTGAAATATTAAAATACTGGTGTAGATAATCTTGCTCGATTTTCTTCATATTTTCGGTTAATACAGAAATAAACTTCCCTGATTTTTCTTTAGAAAAGTCTCTATAATCCCTATCTAAAATAGATTGGAAAACCTTGTTTTTATAACTTGACATGATTTGCCTAACAAGGTTATTTCTCAATCGAAGAGAAATAAAGTTGAGGCCCGCATAGATAAAAATAACAGCTGCTCCCACTAGTACCGCTTGAGTTAAGGCTTCTCTATTTTGGGACATGCCACTATCAATAATACCTTTAATAGAATAAGCAAAAGCAATATTAGTTAAAGGGACCAGTATATTAAATATCATGAAAGCATAAAAAGTCTTCTGATAGTTCTCTATCAATTGTTTCATTCTTAATCTACCTCATAATTCTTGACTTTTATTTAGAAAATGTGACATAAAATATTCTTCTAGATCAATATTCTCTCTCATAAGTTCCTTCATAGAGACCTGCTCAATCATTTCTCCATTTTTGATAACACCAATCTTGTCTGCTATCTGTGAAATTTCCGACAAAATATGGCTTGAGATTAATATTGTAATTCCATATTCCTTAGAAAGCGACAACAAAAGATTTCGAACTTCTTGAATTCCTACAGGATCTAAACCATTGATTGGCTCATCTAAAATCAACAATCTAGGTTTCGTTAAGAAAGCTCGAGCTAAACCAAGCCTTTGTCTCATTCCTAACGAAAACTCTTTTACTTTTTTAGTCGTATTTTTTAATCCGACCATTCTTAAGACTCTTATTACATCTGATTCAGTAATATTTTTCCCCATATACTGAGCGTGAATTACCAAAATTTCTTTTGCAGTGCAATTATCATAAAAAATTGGTGTTTCAATAATACTACCAATCTGGCTTAGAATTTCCTCTCTATGTTCTTGTAAATCTTTTCCAAAAATTTCAACACTGCCTGATGAAATAGTTGATAAGGATAACATGCATTTCATTAACGTTGTTTTCCCAGCACCATTTGGTCCTAAAAAACCATAAATTTCTCCTTCAGCAATTTGAAGGTTGATACCACTCAAAATTTCTTCCTTATTAATTGTTTTAAAAAGATCTTTTATTTCAACAATATTTCCCATTTCTATTCTCTCTTTCAATATCAGCTTTCAATGTGAGAGCTTTTTCTTCAGAAGCATAAATTCCAACTTGTACAGTCTCTTCTTTTATAGAAATTATCAAAGAATTATTACTTGTCCCTTTTTTTAGTCGTTTCATTTTTATGTCTGAGAAAAAATTGTTTTCTTCTAAGAAGTCATAAATACCTAAAAAATTAACTACAGGTACATGATTATATTTAAACTCATCTTGTTCCTTGTAATCACTACTAGCAATGAAATTAATAAAATCCAATGTTGTACTATTTCTAGAATTTTTATACTCTTCAACCTGCAAACGTAAAGAATTATCAATTTCATTTAACTCCCCGTTTTTGACAATGACTGGAATTAGCTCTAGAAACATGCCAAGAGTATTAGAGAACTTTTCCAATTTCCCACATCTCCCTTTAAAAAGTATAAAAGCAGGCATTTTACTTAGCCATTTTTCATTAATACTAAACTGTTTTCCATAACCTAGTATGGTTCGCCCAATTACTCCCCATAGTTTATCTATAAGGAGTTCTTCTTTTCCAATCTTAGGTCTTACCGTAATTGAAGAAAATACATTTGAATTATTTTTTACATAACCAGTCTTGTATCGATTACTTACTTCCTCAAAACTTTTTATTGAGAAAATCTGTTGTTTCGCTTCCTCCGTAAAATTTATAAGCTTTGCATATTCTGAATATGAAGGTATATTTTCTGACTTAATGTCTGGAAAGTCTAAATATTTTTTAACACTTTCTTCAAATATTTCAGCTGAACAAGCATCCCAGAATATATGATGAATTCTCAAATAAATGCGATATTTAGTATTGTTTTCTTTAAAAAGTACTAATTCACAGGCATGGTCATTTTCTTTAAAAATCCCATTATCTTCGAATCGATTTTGCTCAATTTCATAGATTAATTTAATATCCTCTACGCACCTATCGCTCAGGTCAACAAATGGAATTTCCCAATCCTTATCAAAGAAATATTCCTTAATAATTAAAACATTGTTGATATAATCATAAGAACTTCTTAAAACACCGTTCTCTTTGACTACTTTTTTCAATGAATTAATTATATCTTTATAGTCATAATCTCCTTCAATATCAAAGATTGCTCCAGAAACGATCATAGGTTGTTTTTTAATCCATTGTTGCATTTTTGTAGCTTTATAAGTTGAATAATTATTTTCAGTTTTAAAATCCTGCTTATAAGTGACAAAGTACGGTTTTGATAAACTTCTTTTATTTTCTTCCGTTATCTTTTTTTCTATAGATTCCTCGGAAATTGATGCAACACTAGTCTGTAAATTTAAATCTCTGATAGATTTTCCACTGAGTATATCTTTTAAAGTAATCGTATATCCTACCTTGTTTAATTTTGCAATAATTCTCATCGCTGTAATTGAATCACTTATAATATTTGATAGAGACTGAAGAGGGTTAGACACAACAATCTTAAGAATGTCTTCTAATACATCACAAAATTCTCTTTCTTGAGAACTCATTTTCAAATCCTCTACCATTTTTTCTATTTTGGGGAACCCAAAGCTTTCTAAAGTCTTTCTATCAACTTTCCCATTAATAGTAGTTGGCAGTGAATCAATGTTGACAACTCTCTCTGGAATCATATAATATGGTAATTTTTTTTGTAAAAATAATTTAACTTCTGAAGATAAAATATCATTATCTGAAACTATATATGCAACAATATGTTTGTCGTTGTCATCATTGACAACACAACAAGCAGCTTGTTTAATACTGGTTATATTCAAAATTTGATTCTCAATTTCACCTAGTTCGATTCTAAAACCTCTTACTTTCACTTGACGATCAATACGTCCTAAGTATTCAATGTTACCATTAGATAATCTTCTCACTAAGTCTCCAGTTCTATATATTCTAGATGGAGAAATTAACTTGTCTTCAAAAAAAACTTTCTCATTTAATTCAGCTCTGTTTAGATAGCCTCGTGAAAGACTCAACCCCGATATACATAGTTCACCTGGCATATCATCCCCGACCAAAACACCATTATTCATGATATGTACATTAACATTTTGTATTGGTTTACCAATTGGACATCTTTTCAACTCGTCCTGAAGTTTATAAATTGTCCAATCTGTGGTCCAAATTGAAGCCTCACTTGGACCATAACCATTAATGTAACACATTTTTTGACTCCAAATTTTAGCTATTTCAGGACTTGCTTCATCTCCTGCATTCATAACATATTTTAATGTTTTTAGTTCCTCTGGCTTGAAGAAAGGCATCAATACAGGAGGTATCAAAGCAAAAGTCACATGCATTTCATTAATAAGATTCGTTATATCTTTGGGTGAATTGCGAATATTATCAGGAACTATAACTAATTGAGAATTATTTACTAAAGCACCAAATATTTCCAGAACAGATGCATCAAATGATAAACTAGCAAATTGTAAAATTCTAGCATTATCTTTTAATTGATATTTTTCACCAATATAATCAAATAAATTCATTAATCCTTGATATTCTATCAGTGATCCTTTAGGGGTTCCTGTCGAACCTGATGTATAAAGTACATAAGCAAGATTATTTTTATCCAGAGCAACTCTTGGTTTGTCTGAATTAATATTTATATTACATTGATCAGGCTGAATTATTTTGATATTCTGAAGACTACCAAAGTTCTCATCATCTGAAAGCAATATTTTAACTCCTGCATCTTCTATTTGAAAAGAAACCCTCTCAAAAGGTAAACTTTTATCCATAGTTACACAGCAAGCTCCCGCTTTCATAACTGCAAGCATACTAATTATTACCATTGGTGACTTCGATAAATAAATACCTACTCTGTCCTCAGTTTGAATACCATTTTGAAGTAAAATATTTGCTAAGGCGTTACTTTTAGATTCCAACTCCTTAAATGAAATTTTTTCATCTAAATAGAAAATAGCTGTCTTTTCTGGATTATGTATTGCATTTTGACTAATAGCTTCAGGAATATTATTAAGAGTTATTTCTCTTTGGTTAACTTCGTTTTTTAGATATAACTTTCTCAATTGTTCTTGATTTAGTACTTGAATATCCTTAACTTTATGTTCAGGATAAAAACAAATATACTCTAAAATATTTTCCATTGTTTGGAGGAGGTTTTCTATAGTATCGTCTGAAAATTTTTCAATATCAAATGATATCTGAAAAGCCATATAATCTCCCGTATCATGTATCATACAAGATATATCATAGCTAGCATTTTCAACGCCGTCACAAACTTGTAAGGTCACACCATCTGCAAATTCAAATAATTGATTCTCTGAAACAAAACTTGAATAGGAGTATACAGTCGAGAATAGTGGTGTCCTTCTATTTAACCATTTTTGGATTGCTGAAGGACTTACGCATTGATAATGTTGTCCCTGAAAAACCTGTTGTTTATTTTTCAAAATAAGCTCTTCAATAGTTTCTTCGTTCTCTACAGAAATTCTTGTTGGTATAGTATTAATCAACATTCCAACAATTTCACCAATATTCTCTATTTCTAGATTCCTACCAGAAACGACCTTTCCAAAAACAGCATCACTAGTATAGTTAAACCTTTGAATTAACAAACCCCAGACAACTTCTAGAATAGTATTTCTTGTCACTGATAGTTTACTACTCAATAGCTTAAGTTTATCGTAGACATGATTGGGAACTTTGTGACGCAAATTACCGCTTAATGATCTAGTATGTTCATTTGTCTCCAAAATTTTAAAATCAGATTCACCATCATAGTCCCCAAGCAAGTTTAGCCAATATTCTTTCCCGCTCTCAGATTCTATTCCTCCAATAAATTTTAGATATTTTTGATAATTATCTCTTTTAGATAAATATTTATCTAATTTTAAATATTCATTACCAACATAGTATTTATACGTAACCGACAGTGTCTTCAATAAATTGGATAAAGACCAGCCATCAAAAACTATATGATGGAAACTCAGTAATAAGTATGTTTCTTTACCGCTAGTTTTAATAATTGCTGCTCTGAATAAATTACCTTCCTCTAAATAGAAACCTTTCTCCATTTCTATAGACTTAACCTTCATAATAATTTTCTCTAACTCGATTTGATTATTAGAATAATCAAATTCCATCACGGATATATCCTTGACTTTATCAACTTTCTGTGAGTATGTTTCTGAACCAGTCTCAACGACTCTCAGGGATAATGCTGGATGTTTAGTTGAAAGCTTACTAAGTGCTAGTTTTAGACACTCAAGATTCAAATTGTCTCCCAATATTTTAAATAAAGTTTGAGTGGAATAGAGATTAGCATTATCATTGGTTAACTTTTGAAATAGTATCCCTTCTTGAGAAGGAGTTAATGGTAAATGTTCCCCACTATCTTTATCATTGGTAAATAATAGTATTGCGTCTTTAAATTTCTGACACAATTCTTCAACATCTGATTTCTTAAATTTATTTGAATCAAAGTCAATTGTGAACCTCAAACAATTATTTTGAATAACACCATTGAAGTTAAGAGGCGACCAAAGAGTATTATTTTCATCCATTGAATTTCCGAAATCATAATTTGAAACTACCAAAGCATCAGAATTATTGTCCATATTCCCCATAAAGTTAAATGAACATTCTGACATTTCATTTGAATTCAATAATCTCTTACAATATTTAAGAATTCCAAAATTAAATCCCTTTTTAGGTATTTTTCTGATTTCAGCCTTGGTTTTATTCAATAAATCCCAAATATCTTTATTATAGCAATCTAGAATTAGTGGATAATTTGTCGTAAACCAACCTATTGTTCTATCTACTTTCGAAATATCGTTAATAGACTCTCTCCCATGTCCTTCTAAATTTAATGATAGTAACTTTTGATTAGTTATGCTGTTTACCGCAAAGCATAGAGCAGTTAATAATAAATCATTTATCTGTATGTCATCTCTTGGATTACAAAGTTTTTGAAACGTCTTAGTCTCATCCTCTGATATTGACATTTTTATCTTCCTGAACGCATTGCCCTCTGATTGCTTCTCTCTGGGCTCTTCTAACTGAATCTTTCCTTTTGGTATTTTAGAAATCATTTCATTCCAATAAGGAAGTTCTCCTCTTGCTTCTTCTGAATCACCTTGTTTTTGTAATTCAGCTAGCCAGCTTTTATAATCCATTGTTCTATATGGTAGAGTCAATTCTTTATTATTCTTTAACTGACTTTGTAAATATATAAAATCATCTAATAATATTCTCCAGGAAACACCATCAATAACTAAATGGTGTGCACAAATAAATAATAAAACTCGTTTTTCAGTTTTAAAATACACTAAATTCAGCAGGGGAGTTGAAGATATATCAAATTTGTTTTGAGCATCATTACAATATGTCTTACAATTTTTTATAAATTCATCATCAGTACATTCTATAAAATCGATTTTATAGGATGGACGATTTACTTCTATAAACCTGTTCTTACTTAACTTAGAATCACTAAAGTTTTCTTTAAATATTGAATGTTCTTCAGTTAATCTATCAAATATTTCAATTATATCTTCATATTTATCTTCAAATTTTAGTTCTAAAAGTATTGCTTGATTGAAGAAATTTGGATTCTTTAAATTTTGAGAGAAAAATTCTTCAATAATAGGTGAAATGAGAATTCTATCATTTGAATTATTTTCAATGATTTCTATCTCATTTTCTGTGTGAAATAACTTTTTTAAAGAAATTGATTGAAGTATCTCCTCTGGTTCAACTTTAGCTCCAATTTCTTTAAATTTAGATGCTATCCGTATAGCTTTTATTGAATCTCCTCCTTGAGACAGAAAATCTTTTTCTAAATCTAAATCTTTATTATTTAATTCACTTTTTAAAATATTAATTAAATTACTACTACCTTTAGAGTTTTCTATTGATTGAGAATTCGGTAATAATTCATATAAATTATTACATCCTAAAATTTTATCAGAATCTATAATAATTGATTTTTCGGCTAATTTTGAGGAAATCCTAATTGCCTTAATAGAATCTCCCCCTTGCTCCAAGAAGCTCTCTGAAAAGTTGACTTTTTTATTTAATACACTCTCTATAACTGACTTTATCTCTTCTGATTTGTCAAATTTAATAATAGGTGAGTTTATACATTCCATTAACAGCTTTGAATATTCATTAGATAACCTTTCTATAGTCTCTTTCCTGAAAATAGCTTTTTTGAATTCCCATCTAATTGTTAAGATATTATCTGTTTCTAAGATATCTATTGTGATATCAAATGGTGATTTTTTTGATTTTATAGGAATTTGTTTCAAAAAACCATCTTCCAGTGTTTTTACCTTATTAAATGCTAAAAATACGTCAAATAAAGGATTTCTTGTATAATCAGTATTACTATTATGAAGTTTTATGATTCTATCTAGGGGGTATAGTTGGTTTTCAAACAGCTCCAATACTAATTTTTTTATTTTTTGTACAATAGTAAGAAAATCATCATCTTGATCAATGTCTCCCCTTAAAGGTAGCGTGTTAGTATACATACCAAATGTGCTTTCTGATTTTTCAAATAGCCTTGAATTTATTGGGGTTCCAATAATAATATCTCTTTGACCAGTAAGTATACTTAAATAGTACATTGTTACTGCAACAAAGAACATATATAGAGTTATATTATTTCTAGAACAAAAAACGTCAATATCTTTTTTTAGATTCTTATCGATTTCTATTAAAATGTCATCGCCACTTTCATTACATCTAGCAACTCTTGAAAGTCTAACGGTAAATCTAACAAAGTAGGCTTCTGACTAAAAGCCGCTTTCCAATATTTGTCTGAAGAGTCCAAATTTTCATTATTCAATAAATCATTCAGTTCTGCAGAAGTCATTAATACTGGAAGCGTTTCTTCTCCTCTATACTTCTTTATAAGTTCTGATGTGAATAATGATGTAGAATATCCGTCATTTATTGAATGATGAATATCAACAAATACATAATCGTTTTTATTTGTTCTCAGAATATTCATTCTTATCAATGATTCATTTTCCAAATCAAATGGTTTTACTAAACTACTAAGTACACTTTCGATTTCTTGTTCTTCACATGAAATCATTTTTATTTCACTAGAAAAATTATTATTAACTTCTAGCATTAATTTATCCTCATGAAAATGGAAATTAGATTTTAAAACTTCAAATTTATCTAAAATATATTTATAAATATTATTCAGTTTATTCAAATCAAGTCTTTCATTACTTTTTAATAGTAACGGCATGTTATAACTGGTTGATCTTCTATTTACCATTTGTAAAGCATATATTCTTTTTTGTGTCTCAGTAGCTTGAAAGACATTATTGTTATTTGAAATAGTAGATATTACAGAATCATTTTGAACAATTTCAAGATTCTCTGCTTTATCAAGATTTATTGTTTTTTTAGCTTTTTTTTGATTATTTGACTTCTCAATTTGACTTAAAACAAATGAAATCGTAGGAGAATCAAAGAATTGTTCTAAACTAATCTGTAAAGAAAAATTGCTATTTAAACGATTTACTAGTCTTGCAGCCTTTATTGAATGCCCTCCTATGGTAAAGAAATCATCAGAAATTTTCACGTTATTTATCCCTAAAATTTCAGAAAAGATTGCTTGTACTTCTTTAAAAATCGATGAATCATGTTGCTCATTAATTAATTTAGGTTGTTCATTATTTTCCGTTTCAGCTTCGACGTCGACGTCAGTCAAACTTAATAATTTTGCAGAATCAACCTTTCCATTCGCGGTCAAAGGTATTTTTTTGATATTAATAAACTTTGAAGGAATCATATAAGACGGAATTACGGATGTAAGTCTCTTCCTTAAAGTCATGGTGTCAGAATAATCTGATGTAATAAGGTAAGCAATTAATTCTTTATCTGCCCCCTCTCCCTTGGCGAGTACTACACAATCTATAATAGATGCTATGTTTTTGATATTATCTTCTATTTCAGATAGTTCTACACGATTTCCTCTAATTTTAATCTGTTTATCCATTCTGCCTAGAAATTCAATATTTCCGTCATCATGCCACCTTGCATAATCCCCAGTCCTATAGAATCTTTCACCTTCAAACATAAAGAATTTCTCTTTAGTTAAAGTTTCATTATTAAGATATCCAATAGCAACTCCAGGTCCAGAGATGCATAATTCACCTACCATACCAAGACCACAAATTCTTTCCTTCTGAAGTATCAGACATCTAACATTTGGCGCTGGTCTTCCAATCGGAACTTTCTTATGTACCTTTTCACGATTTTCAAACCAAGTTGTTGACCAAACAGTTGCTTCCGTCGGGCCATAACCGTTAGCATAAGATAGGTGGTGCTTCCAATTATCTACTAATTCCCATGTTGATTCTTCCCCTGCTGTCTTAAGTGATTTTAAAGTACTTAGCTTTTGAGGATTTAATTCATTTACAAAAACTGGAGGTAAGACCGCCCAGGTTACTTTAAATGTATTCATTATTTGAGTAACTGCATCAGGACTCAATCTCTTGTCTTCAGGAACAATAACCAGTGTATGTCCATTCAATAGTGCGGTTAGTATCTCCAATATTGAAGCATCAAAAGCTAAACTAGCATATTGTAGCAATACTTCAGAGGAATTCTTAAATTCAAACTCTAAGTTCATTCCCAATGCCATGTTAACAGCTCCATTATGAGAAATTAGAGTTCCTTTTGGTTTTCCTGTTGTACCTGATGTATATATTATATATGCTAGATTTTCGTAAGAATAATCATATTCAATATATTCAAATTGACTTTCTATTAACAAATTCTTATCAACAGAAATTATATTAATTGACTTATCTTCTACAATTCTTCTGTGTTCATCGTTTAATGTACTATTTATTAGTATATGTTGTGCTTTTGAATCATCAAGAATGTAAGTTAATCTATCTTGAGGAATACTAATGTCTAATGGTACATATACAGCATTAATTTTTAATATGGCTAAAAGTGAAATGATTGGTTCCATACCTTTTTCTTGTAGAGAAAGTACATAATCTCCTTGATTGATGCCACTTTTTCTCAACTGTATAGCCAATTCCGTCGACTTGTTATCTAATTCCTCATAAGTCATTGTTTCACCAGAAATATTTAAAGCAACTTTATTCATAAATTGTTTTGCAATATCTTTAAACTGTGAAACGATATTTTTTTCTACTTTAATTGAAGGCTGTATATTTTGTGAGTACTTCTCTATTATCTTTTCTTCTTCTTTCCAAACAAGCTTAATATCTCTTAAATGTTGATTTTCATTTTCCACAAATTGTTCAAGCACAAACTTAAATCTCTTAAGCATATCAATAATAGTAGAATCATAATATTTATTAGAATCATACATCAATTTTATATAAAGCTTTTCTTCCTGAATAATTGACAAGTTTAATGCGTAGTCAGTCTGCTCATATGTTTTTTCATGTTTCATCCATTCTGGATGACTATCATTAAATACGTCAAAACTAAACAAAGAACTTATTTTTTGATCCATTAGATTATTAATTTCTGAAAATGCAATCAATTCATTTCCTTTTACCGAATAATTTTTCCTTTGTTGATATTTTAGCAATTGAGATACGCTTAGGTTTGGATTCGTTTTTATTCTGATTGGAATAGTATTGATAAATAGTCCTACCATATTATCAATCCCTGGAAGTTGAACATCTCTACCAGAGATAATTTTCCCAAATACAATGTCAGTGGAAGCTGAATAAGCCTGTAACACAATTCCCCAGGCAGACTCTAATATAGTACCTACTCCTACTTTTATCTTTCTACCAAGATTTTGTATTAACTCTGTTAATTCTGAAGTTAGCCTAATTCCAACTTCTTCCAAATCGTTTTCCTTAGATTTTTCATACGAATTTTCTTTCTCTGGAAGTAATAATGGAAGTCCTTCAAAATTATCAAGATAATTTTCCCAAAAATATTTTGTTTTAATTTCATTGTTATTATTGAGTACTTCAACAAACTCACTATACTCTGATATTTCTTGATTTTCCTTGCAATCTATTTCTTCATATAATTGAATAAATAAATTATTAATAAGATCTAAACACCACCCGTCCATTATGATATGGTGAAAAGACCAAATAAGTTTTGATTGTTTCTCTCCAACCTTTATAACATAGACTCTAAATAGTGGATCGTTCTCAAAGTCCCAAGAACTATTCTTCTCTTCGGCAATATATTTTTTAATTCGTTTATCAATCGTTTGAGCATCAAATCCATCAAAATCTTCAAAAGTAACAGGGATATTTCGTTCAATAAACTGAACATTTCTAGCAACACTTTGTTTTTTATAAAAAATTGCAGTTCTTAAAATTTCGAAACGACTTGCTATCTTTTCCATAACAGAGGAAATTTTTTCTTCCTTCAATTCTTTATAAACATTCATTACTACTTGAACAATGTATTTATCCTGTTTATCTAGCATTTTATTAAAAAGGAAATTTTCTTGCATATATGATAAAGGGTATATTTTTTCTATTTCTAACCCGTTATTTTTTGTTGTTTCAATTGCAGATTTTAACTCTTTCTTACTCCAAGAATGATTCCCATATTCTGGAATACAGTCATGACTATTCAAATGTTCAATAATTGTATGTAAGTTATTCTTGAATTTCTCAGCAATTTTTTCTATTTCAGAAATGGAAAAATAACTTTGTTCAAATTTAAACTCAAAAACCAGACTCTCATCAACTTTTTGTCCTGTTATAGTTAATGGGAACCATAAATGATTTGATTTTGAATTCCTATCCCCCATATCTAAATGAACTAATTTTATGTATTCTAAATTTTCCTGAAAATCACCTAAATAATTAAAAATTATCAATGGTTCGAAAACCTTCTCATAGTTAGAGATTTTCTGATCTTTATAAGCTAAATAATTTAAACCTCTATTCGGAATCATCTTAGTACTACTAGAAACACTTGCTATTAAGTCATCTAAATCTTTATTATTCTCAAAAATCACAGGATAAATACTTGTAAACCAACCTATCATGGAATCATTTTCAATATTTTGTTCTATAGTTTCTCTACCATGACTCTCTAACATAATTGCCAAAGTGTCACTATTAACTGCTTTTACAAGTGCTGCTAAAAAAATATCATTTATTCTATATGTATGCTTATTACTTCCTGTAAGAAATAGACTATCATTCCTGTCAATAGTAATTTTTTTAGAATGTACACTATTAATTGACATCTTAGATTTTGAAGAATTTATTTTTTCTAATTTATTATTAACTTTATCCCAGTAAAATTTCTCCTCTTTTAGTTTCTTACTTTGATACTCATCTAATTCTCTAACCCACTCAAAAAAACTATTATTCTCTCTAGGGAGCTCAATCTTCCTATTCTCCATTCTTTTTGTGAATATAATATTGAGTTCATCATTTAATATTCTCCAGGAAACACCATCAATTATTAGATGATGGATAGTTATAAAAATATAACTCCCTTTAGAAGACTTAAACAGTACAATGTTAATAAGTGGGCTATTCCCCAATTCAAATTTATTTTGGTTTTTTTGGCAAATTAATTTAAATTCTTTATTAAATTCTTCGGAATTTAAATCTTTAAGATCGTGGGATTCGAACAAAAATAATTCTCTTCCCTTATTTATAAATGGTTGATTGTTTTTATCAAAATTGACCTTAAAGAGTATGTGATTTTCAGTCAACTCTTGAAATATATCCTTAATTTCTAAATCATTTAACGAATTATTTATATATAATGTTTCACATTGATTAAAATGTTCCTTTACAAAAAAATCCTTTCGGAAAAATTCTTTTTGAATAGGGCTTAATATTGTTTCATTTTCAAATGACTGACTTGTTAATTTCGTTTCATTATCATTTCCTAATTTTGCTATTATTTCATCAATACTATTAGAATCAACTATGTCATTAGTTCTAAGTTTATAGCCACGATTCTTCAGCTTCGAAACAATTCTAATTGCTTTAATTGAATCCCCTCCTAAAGAATAAAAATCAATATTTTCATCTTCAATTGTAACTTTTAGTATCTCCTCGAAAACTTCAATGATATCTTTTTTTACAGAATTATCAATCGTCTTCAATAAACTTACTTTTTTTTCTCTTACAATACTAGGTAAGGATTTCTTATCAACCTTTCCATTCAAAGTCATAGGTAATTTGGCTATTTCAACAACATGATGAGGTTGCATATAACTTGGTAATTGATCCTTAATCTTTTTACAAAATGTCTTTTTATCTGTGGGATTTTGCAAAACTACATACACAACAATTTCTTTTTCCGAACCCCCAGAATTGAGATTTGTTATACATGAATAAACTTCTTTTACTTCTTTTTGTTTTAAGATTATTGAATTTAATTCAGACAAATCTATACGGTGACCTCTTACTTTGACCTGATTATCCTTTCTCCCACAAAATACTAACTCTTTATCTGAATTCCAATAGACTATATCACCTGTTCTATACATTCTTTCCTTGGTCTTAGGATGCACCAAAAAACTTTCTTTATTTTTCAAATCATTGTTAATATATCCTAAACTTAAGCTATCTCCCGAAATACACAGTTCCCCAGGAATGTCAATCCCACATTCTTGCATTCCCTGAAAAACATGACAACTTACATTCTGTATAGGACGACCTATGGGAACAGCCAAGTTTGTATCAAAGTTTCTATATTTCCATGTAGAAGTCCAAACTGTAGCTTCTGTCGGTCCATAAGCATTAAAATATTTTACTTTGTCTTTCCACGGTAATATAAAATTCCAATTAGCCTCCTCTCCAGCAGTCATTAAATATTTTAATGTAGTCTCTCGCTCTGTATCAAGATTTTGCATGTATACCGGTGGAATAATCGCGAATGTTACTTTTTCAGTATCCCACAAATCTTGAAGTAAACTAGGATTTTGTTTTTCCTCGTGATTAACCATTACTAGAGTACAGCCATTTAAAAGTCCACCAAATATTTCTAGTATAGAAGCATCAAATGAATGACTTGCAAATTGTTGGATTATATCATTTTCGTCAATTCCTATATCATTTATAAATGCCTCACACATATTTATTACCGAACTATGTTTTATCATCACACCTTTCGGTACTCCTGTAGAACCTGAAGTATAAATAATATATGCCAGATTATCTGAATCTATGTGAGGAAAAGAATTAAGATTAACATTATTTTCTACAAACGAGTCATCATATAGAATAGTATTAATTTTAAGAGACTTTGATAACTCTTCATTACCAGTGAGTAGTAATTTGCAAAAACTATCGCTTAAGATATATTCTATTCTCTCATGAGGATTATCTTTATCTACGGGTAAATACACTCCGCCAACTTTAAGAATTGCAAAAATTGCTATAATTGCATCAATCCCGACTAGAGTGGTTGCGACAACTTGTCCAGAACATACTCCTTTATCAATCAAAAAAGTAGCTAATTCAGAAGATTTTTTATCTAATTCCTCAAATGTTATACCTCCCCTTTGGTATCTAACAGCTATCTTATTAGGAAACTTCTCTACTTGTTTTTTGAATAGAGAAATTATTGTTTCACTCTTATTAAAGTCATGAATACGTTTTTCAAAATAAACTTCTTCTTGTTTTTTAAGTAATGAAACTGAACCCAAGTGTTCATCAAGATTGTCAATAAACTGCTCTAAAATATACATAATAAACGAATGTAAGCTTAGAAGCTCCGGTAATTTTATTAAACACTTTTGATACTCGTATAAAATAAACGGCTTTTCATTCGCATAATTAATCATAATTGTTAATGGATTCGTCCTACTACCACTACCAATCACTTTAAATTTAAATCCTAACTTTATATATTTGAATTTTAAATCATAATTCATCTCCATGCACGATATATCAGTTAATGCTTCAAAAGATTCAATTCCATTATTTTCTATCATTTCTGATATTGTATAATCACTAAAACTTTTTATATCAGTAATTTTTGTAGACACATCTAAAATATATTTTTTTATTGAAGTCCCTAACTCTATCTGAGGAATAATAGGTAATAAACTAGTATTTGAATCCCAACCAGAATTCTGCGTTACTGCCAGCCCAACACTAGCTTTAGATGTAAAAGTCTTAACTTTTTTTGCAAAAATTACTCCAGCTAAAATGAAGTCAAAAAGAGTAGTATCCCTTGAGATTGTAGATTTTTCAAATTTACGCACCAATTCTGGAGGAATAATCTTCTTTATTTCCTCAGTTTCTAAATGTTTCGAATTTTCCTTATAAAGAGCTTCCCCTTCAAAACTTTTCAACTCTTTTGTCCAAAAATCTATTGTAGATTCTTGATTGTCAGTAGTCTTTGGATAATATCTTCCTGACAGCTCTTCAATATTTATATCGTCTAATAGTAACCCTACAAAAGTATTTGAAAATTTAGTGATAAATTCAATATCAGAAATTAAATGATGAAATTTTATTAATACCTGTTTTTTCACACCATTTATTTCTGCTACAAGAAATTCATAAAGGGGTTTCTTAAAATCAAATATGGAGTCCTTTTTCCATACTTCAATAAAGCTGTTTAAGTCACTTTCACGTTCAAATCTTTTAAGTTGTATATTATCTAATTTTTTATAACTTCTGATGTATTGATTTTTATTTGACAGTACCTCAATTCTTAAATGATCAATTTTTCTCAACATATTATTTAGAGAGGATAATATCTCGTTAGTTGTAAAATTCCCTGGAATTTCCAATACTGCACAGATATTATTAATTTCTTTAACTTCTCTTAATGTCTCAATATTTAATAGATTTTCTTGTATTTTTGTTAATTTATAATTTATGTTTGCCATTACAATCCGTTACCTTCCATTAAATTCATCTATGCTAATTGATATTAATATCTCTTCTTGAAACATTATAAATTGAAAATGAAACAATAATTAAACTTATGAAACTAGCAAATATTAAAAAAAATAAGTTATCAACAAAACTATTAGTTAAACTTCCTGGCATCACATTAGAAAGTAGAGCCGCTAAACCAAGCCCTGAGATAATTGTTATAACTGTTGAATGCTTAATCATCCCTAATACAAAAGGTAGTACCCCGATTAATACTGTCCCGAACGTAATTCCGGCTAAGTTAATTAATTGATTAGCTACTGAAAGATAATTTGATTCAGTTAAAACTGCTACTAATTTAATTAATAATTGAATAACTAAATGTGCTGTAAAATGTGCAATAAATGATAATAGAACTACTGATAGAACTTTTCCCCATAATAACTTTATTTTTGAAATTGGGTAAGAAAACAACTGAAAAATTGTTCTTCGTTTAAATTCATCAATAATAATTGTAGACAACAAATAAGATTCGAAGATCAAAAACGCTGCTTTTGTAAATAAAGATGAAAACAATGAAGCTGCAATTGCCCAACCTCCCCATTTACCAGTAATTCTAAAATCATTGTTGCTTTGTGCAACAAATTCTCCCAATTTATTATCTGTAGCTAGCCCCATGATTATGATTCCTGTAATAATTAATACTATAAATATAGTAACCAACCAGGCTAAAAATAATTTAGATTTCGAAACTTTATTTATTTCAATTTTTATAAGCGACAACATAGATTTATTCCTCCAAAATGTAAATATAGTTTATATTATTCAAACTAGTTTCAACAAATATTAAAAATAAATTTTTCAAACTAACAATATTATCAAACATACCTAGAGTATGTTTGATATCAAAAAAACAACATACTCTAGGTATGTAAAATAGAATTTTTAATAACATATCTATAATATGTTATTTTTAAAATCTCAAATACGTAAAATATATTTAGAATAACCAAAATATGAACAAAGATTAAGTTAATCAATAATATATCAATAAAAAGAATATTACTTACAAGCATGTCATAAGAATATTTATTTATCTCCTTTTAAGTAATCAAATAATTTGAAAATCATCTCCATCATCTCATCAGAAATCAACTGCACCCCTAGTCCTTCAAAAGTAAGTTTAATGAAATTCATTTTTCGCTTTAATTCCTCTACTGAAAAAACGGAAATCTGGAATCCTATCCAAATATTTAAAGTTAAAACAATTAAATCAGCTAACTCTTCTGGATATTCTGTTTTAATTGATTCATCTTTAACACCCTCGTAAACTCTTTCTCTAATTTCTGGTAAAAAATCAGAAAACAGACTTAGATACTGCTCTCCTAACAAACGTGGACTTCTTAGCATAATTGATACTGAATATACTAGCCTTTGTTGTTTAAAATTAGAGAAAGAATCCATCAAAGAATTTTGTATTTTTTCTAGTCCAGTATTTCCTCTCCAATTATAATTTAAAATTTCTTGATTATTTTCGCTAATAATTGATTCCAATATTTCATATTTCGACTCAAAATGATGATAAATAACCCCCTTCGTTAATCCGCCTAACCCATCGATTATATCTTGTATTGAGGTATTGTCAAATCCTTTTTCTAAAAATAAGTCTTTAGAAACTTCTAGTATTTTATTTCTAGTTTCATGTGAGTTTCTATTCCTTGCCATTATAGCCCCTTTCTATCATACTATCGGTATGTAACCTTATTATAATGAACAAAACTAATAATGTCAAATTACCTATTGTTTTCTCTAATTTTTAATAGTCTATTCTTAATGTCAATTTAAGTTGTGACACAAAAACTATCTTTCGAAGACATATACTGTAATCTTTCATTCTCCTTTTTATATCATACTAGAGATAGTAGATAAACTGAAAAAAGGAAGGATGAAAAGATTAAAGAATAAAAAAAGAACTTCTCCCCAAAAGTTAGATTTATTCTGTCAAACTTTTAGGGTTTTATTTCATTTCTTAATTTCTTTTTTAATTTAGAAAAAGAAATTACCTTTGCCTACAAGGAGGTGAATTTTTCCAAATATTTTTGGAAAAAGAGGATGCAATCCTAGCCGTCTGCAAGACCACAATAATAATGACTCTGTCATTATGTATATTGTGTTATAAGCAGCGTCAGACTCTGCTGACTGTCTCCATCATCTCCTAAAAAATTCATTATAAGCTGTTTTTTTATTTTCAACTTATCAGACATAATTAATAAACGAAGGGAGAAAGTTATGGACAATGCATATACTATTTCAGCTCACTTTGGAAAAAAGATGAGTCGTGATCATAATATTCGTAATCGCAACATAACCAACTCAGAGGATCATATCGACCCAAATGGTTATTTTAAAATCATAGAGGAGCGACCTATAAAACAAGCTTATTATAAAATTTTCGGACAGCCTATGCTTGATTATAATGCGAAACAAACTCGGTCTGACAGACAAATTATAGACTATCATACGAAAGTACTTTCAGCTTATAAACGTGATCCCAATCGCAATCCTGCTACCAGCCACGAAGCGATTTTTACAATAGGAAATGTTAACCATCATCCCACAATCGCTAAATCAGAAAAAATTCTCACAGATTTTTTAGAACAATTCAAAAATAATAATCCTAACTCCATCGTTTTCGGTGCCTATTTTCACGCAGATGAACCTGGTTCTGCCCCTCATCTTCATGTTGATTTCATCTTAGTCAAACGGCAAAATAAAAGAGGCTTAAGCATTCAAGTCGGTCAGGAAGGTGCCCTCAAAGAAATGGGTTACTACACATCAGGATCTAAAAAAAATAAAGATTTAGTAACGGCACAAACTCGATGGCAAGCAGCTCAACGCGAACTACTTCGAACAACAGCTAGAAATCATGGATTGCAAGTTCAAGAAAGTGGCAAATCTAAAACAATAGCTAACCATCTGGATACTGAGATTTACAAACGAACTACTAAACTTAAAGAGTTGGATCAAAAAATTGAGGAGAAAAAGATGTGGGCTGAAAATGCTAAATCTGAAGCAGAGAAAAATAAAAAGGAACTGTCAGAGATCTTAAGAACTAAACAAGAGTTAGACATAGAAATCCAGATGAAAAAAGCAAATATTGAAGAGATTACTAAAATTAAAAAGAAAAATAAAGAATTAAGCGAGGAAAATACTTTTTTAAAGAAATCAATTAATATTCTGCAAGAGAGTATCGATCTAGCCGAAAGTTGCTTCAAAACATATTTCTTAAAAAATAAAGAGAACCTCTGGAATATATTTAAACAAAAACTGTCTCAAACATTTGGTTCTAAAAAATACGAACGTTATAATATTATTCGTCATGATACAGAATTAAATGAAAAGCTTGCACAACACGAACGAGATTACTTAGAGGGCGAAAGACGTGATCCACCCCCTACTTCGCTATTTGGATATGATGCTAAAACAGATAATGAATCAGATTTTCATTGTGAAGAATTGACTATTGAAAATAAAAATTTATAAAAAGGTTAATTCTCGTATTTTTTCTACGACTAATATCAAACATAGCATGCCTTTTTATTATCCTAGAGATTGTAGACTTACACAAGGGCTCCCCAAAACGTGATATTACATAATCTTTATCATCATTCTTGATTTGAACTTCTCGCCATTTTTTAAGTATTGTAATTGTAAAATCATCTAATATTATACGCAAAAGCTATTTTGTACATTTTATCTATACTCTACTTTGGATTTACTATTTTGGTGAAAGATTGAGTAAGAGATTCTTTAACAAACTCATCTGATAAAACTGTCGCTCTTTCTTTTTGTTTTTAATTTGTCAAAAGTTTATTTGCTTCTTCTCGTATTTGGTTCTCGGTTTGTTTTGAAATAGATTGTGAACCAATCTTATAGCCAATCATAACAATAAAACTTATTACGATTAAACCTCTACTCCAACCAGAAATCGAGCCTTCACTTTGTTAAACATGACACACTTCTTTATTAGTGAAAGCCACATCATATCAAGATTAGTTTGGAGATTTTATCATATGATTAACTACAAATTATGGTATACTAACGATAATAAATTGTTATCGGTAGGAGTGGGAAAAATGGATGATAAAACATGCTTTGTAGTTATGGGTTACGGAGTAAAGAAAATCCCTGGGACGTTGGTGAAGCTAAACTTAGATGATATATATTTTAAGTTTATAAAGCCAGTTTTATCACAGAATAATTTGAACTCCATTTACTCCACAAATGCATATCGAGGTGATGAAGTTCCTACTTCTGTAGCTATTAATAAAAATTTCATTACATCTATTTTTTTAGCTGATATAGTAATTGCTGATATAAGTACTCTGAATCAAAATGCGATCTATGAGTTAGGACTTCGTCATGCAATGAAACCTAAGTCTACAATTATTCTTTGTGAGGAAATTACGATTCGCAAATATCCATTTTTTGATATCTCAATGAGTCCACAGATAAGATATCATAGAAAGAAAATATTATCGGATGAAAACTATAGAAAATCCGTTCAGGAGCAATTGGAAAAAACTTTAATAGCTTGTTTAAATTCTAATCCAGAATACATTGATAGTCCTGTATTTGATTATAATTTATATAGAATTGAACCATTAATTCAATTGTCAAAAAACGAAGATACAGAAGGCGACTCGATAAGGATTATGATTCAAGAAGCTGAAAATTTGAAGGAAAATATGCAGTTTGAAGAAGCCGAGAAAAAGTATCTTCAGATTTTAAACTTATCTTTTGATGAGGACATATTGTCTCAATACATTTTATGTCGCTATAAAAAAGATATAACCATAGAAAATCTACTTTCGACCTTATCATACATTGATAAAAAAATAGACTTAACCACCTCTACAAATGAAAACTTGCTAGGTATTGTTGCAGCGATAAATAAGCAAATTTTTGCACTTAATAGAGAATGTAAGTTCTTAGAACAAGCTAGAAGATATTACAAAAATGGTTCAAATTTTGAGAGTGGGAATCTATATTGTGCTAGAAATTACTGTGCCCTTTTATTAAAACAATATCGTATATCTAAGGACATCGAATCAGTAAAAGAATACTATTACTCTGCTGTTCATTTTGCTAAAACTTGCTTAACAGAATTACAATTTCTCAAACGAGAGGAAACTGAGCTCGATGATATTTGGTTTAATGAAAATGTTAAAGATTTGACTTTAATTGCATTTGGTACTGACGAATCAATTATTAAATTTAAGCCTATTACAAAAAGGCAAGAAGAGACTGTTACCTCAGGTCGTAAAGAGCTAAAGGAAGATTATTACGAAACTCTAAAAATAATAAAAGGGAAGTGAGTCAATTTACTCACTTCCCTTTTAAAATCTCTTATCTCTTGATAATTTCCAATAATGTAAACCTAGTGGTGTCAAACGACAAGACTTGCTGTTCATAGCAGCAAAATACATGTGTTCCTCCCCAACAGGTTCGATCAAACCAACACTTTCATATAGTTGCAATTCTTTAAATTTGTCTACATTTGTTTGCTGAGCAAACGGCTCTTTATATTCATGAGTAATATCAGGTGTATTGGTAAATTCAAATGATGGGTCTAATTGAAATTCAGAAGTTGGTTCCACAAAGTAATGATGAAGTTTTCGTAATACCTTTTTGGACACTTTAGCTTCAACAGTTCTGATAGGTAAAAATCCTGTAATATTTGTTTTAAATAGTGGTCTTTGTTCCCACACTCCAAGTGACTGATCTACAAAAGAATATAAACTAGCAGGAGTGATATTTCCGCTAACATCTGCTGCTCCACCTTTTAGAGCCTGAATAAGTAATTCAGTAAATACACCATGACCAGTTATTCCGTCTTCAATGGCAACCTCATCTCGATTGCTTGCTGTTAAAATCGTAACGCCTTTTCCAATAATAGCATCCGGGGAATCTATAGCACTAAAATCTCCTAACTTCCCAGAATAACAACAATCTAAAATGATAATTTTATTCCGACTTTTAGAGATATTCGCTAGTCGAAGTATTTCATTCATAGAAATACCCATATCATAGCCATTAAAATCTGGCGTTACAATTTGACCAGCCATCTCATCTGTTCCATGACCTGAGAAATAAAAAAGTGCAATATCAGATTCTCCCTCTTTAAATAAAGAATGAAGGTCCTCCAATAACTCTGCTTTTGTTTGTACATTACGTTTTAGCTTAACACTGAAATTAGGAGAACCATCCTCGTTTGTCTCTAATAATTTCGCTATCTCCTCTGCATCATTTACACATCCTCTTAATGGAGCCTGAGAATATGCATCAATACCAACAATTAATGCCTTATTTTTTAGCATAAATTGTACCTCACAATTGTTTTATCCATGCGCTAATCTTTTCCCAATTCCAATCTACTACAGGAATATAGCCACATTCATTTGGAATCGTTACATCACTATGATTTTTATTACCATAAATTGCAAATAGTGGTATCCCCTCATCAGTAGCACAATTCATTTCCCAAATTTGCCCATTGGCTTGCTTGGTATTCCGAGTGATGATAGAAATCATACCATCACAGCCTCTAATCCTTGCTCTACATCTAGTTTTCCATTGTGAATCCCACGGTTGCTTAACAGACATATCCACAAATTCAAATGGGGAGTTCGTATTTCGTGATTGTCCTTTTAGTAAATCTCGAAGATTTTCATCCTCAATTGCAAAGCTTATAAAGATTCTTTTCATCTAAATTCTCCTAAAAATGTACTCTGTCTCATTATACCACTTTAGAAAACGCTTTATACTATTTTCCCTTCAATTTTATTAAATTTTTGTTCCAATGTCTTTTTCCAAAAGTGTATTTCTTTTTCCAAAGTATTTTCAAAGAAGTAATCGATTTGCTTAGTATTTTCTAAAGTGAAGTCTGATATGGAAACAATTTTTTTATCATCCTTTAAAATACCATCAATACGTAAATTCTTTTGCTTAATGATTAGAATAGGAATATTATTTGAAATTGCCATAGCACCTTCAATTTGACAAAATGAGCTAGTAATCCATTTCCCATCTAATGATTGTTCTTCAGCCTCAAAAAACTTTTCATCCTGAACTGCTCCTTTTTTTAAAATTCCAGATTGAATATACGTATGTCCAAAAGCTAAAATAACCATTCCATAACATCTTTTTATCATTTCATTAAGAACAGTTAGAGATTCATATGGTGAATAGTCTTTCGCTTGCAATGTTATGCTTTCTATATTGTACTTATCTAGGGTACTTTTTAGTTTGTCTATAAAATACTGTTGTTCTTTAGTAAATGGATTAGGTCTACTGAAAAATACTCTTATTTTTTTGTTATTCACGCCATTTCTCCTACCGATAACAATTTATTATCACTATACGAAGCACTCAAATAGGTTTATAATAGCATGATTATTGATAAAGGAGATTTTTATGGATTATAAACTTATTTCTACTTACTTAGATTATTGCAAAACTCATAAGCGTTTGAGTTCACACACGATTCGCGCTTATAAGAATGATCTTATGCAATTTTATAACTCAGACTATGATAATGTCGAATCCTATATAGAACAGTTGACACGATCTAACATAAAAACGAATACATTAAGAAGAAAAATTGCTTGTATGAAGGTGTTTTATAACTATCTAAAATACCAGAACATAATTGAAGAGAATCCCTTCAATCAATTGCGCTTTCAATTTAGAACTGAAAAAGTATTGCCTAAAACGATTCCATATGACATTCTGAAAAGCATTTTTATATATTTAGAACGGAAAGTAATTGTATCTAAAACTGACTATCAAAAACAACACGCTGAAAGAAATCTACTAATTATTTCACTTTTACTTTCAACAGGCATCAGAATTTCTGAACTTTGCCACATTCATCTCAAAGACATTAATCTGTCCAACAAGACACTCCATATTATAGGAAAGGGTAAGAAAGAACGTATCCTATTTTTAGGAGATCAAAAAACATTCAATTTATTAGAAACATATATAAATAAAACAAGAAATGAATCCAATGATTTCTTGTTTCCAGGGAAACATTCACTTAAACCATTGTCAGAGCAAAGTGTACGTTTAGTAATAAAGAGAATCGTTGAACAAAATAACTTTTCTAGAACTATTACACCGCATATGTTTAGACATAGCTTTGCGACAATGCTTCTAGATAGTGATGTAGATATTCGATATATTCAACAAATTCTTGGACATAGTTCTATATCAATCACACAAATCTATACTCACGTATCTCATTCAAAACAAAAAGAAATACTTAGTTCTTTTAATCCCGTATCAGTAATTCATTCTGAAATCGAGTAAGAGACATTTCCAAAGTCTACAGTTCACTTCATCTTAAATTAATTTTTTTAGTTCGACTTTAGTTAATAGATTTTATACTCAACAAAAGCAAAAAACATATAAAACTTCACTTTGAATCAGCATTTATACTATATTCCGTATTAAGGACTCCATAATTGTTTTTCTAAAATACATCTTTCAAATATCCTTAAATATAATAAAAAGAGATGGGCAAAATCTCAATTCCTGAAGAAAATGGAGTAAATCTTCCCACAAGAAAACGCATAATTTCAAGTTTTTCAACACCTGATACTATGCGTTTTTTGGTTCTAAAAAATTTTCGCCCACCTTAAACAACTAACAAAAGTCATAAGTAGACTATATTTTAAAATTTTTGTTCTAACAACCATTTCGATTAGTTAAATCTTTAAATCTTTCTTCTCCAGATTTAAGCATATCCTTTTCTACCTGACTCCACTCTCCAAACAATAATTCATGAAGAACAGCTGCTGCTGATATTTCATCATCTCTCGAATCGTAAACACAGGTCCTATCTCGTTGATAGATTTGGATTTGTTCAAAGATACCTAATTGCTCCAGCTGGTGGGTATTCTCAACTAGATTGTTCACTATCAGATCATGATGTTCTTTTGGAGTTGCGCGTGCTTGATTTGGATTGATAGCGTACAGTTCTTCGTATCGGATAAGGGTGCTCAGATAGGACAGCTTAGGCTTTGTCGCAATCAAGGCTAATTGTACTTCATATCCCTTACTTTTCAAGAGTTGTGCTGTTTCCTTTGGAACGTCAATCGTTCGTAAAGTTCCCTCTATCAAAAGATTGTATCCCAAATGACTCAATTCTGTTACTAAAGACTCTACCATTTTGCCTGCAAAATCTTTGGTGTATTCAACACTGTCTTTGCCATATTCTTGCTGCAGTTCTAAATAGTGTGGATGCTGAGAACGAAAACTATCGCCATCTATGATAACAATATTTCCTTGAAATTCTTTCTGTTTAATACGATGAATTGTAGTCTTACCGGCACCACTTTGCCCTCCAAGCAAAATCGCTATAGGTTGCTTACTGGACTTTTTTCCTCTTGTCAGAGAACGAAGATTCCTTGCTAAAGCATGTTTGAATTCGCTACCAGTATAATCTTGGATTTCCATTAGGCTACCATCCGTTTTTCAGATATCTCTAACATACGTTCAATTCCATCCAAATAGCCGCTATATCTCTCTATTTCATCAAAAGTTTCTACTAAATAGATATTCGTATGAATCAAGTCAGATAGATCATTACTCATTAAAATCCAAGGATTAGATTCATCATCAATGCTAATTCCCTGACTATCTTGATAACGATAGAGTCGAGATAGTAGATTAGCACCTCTTTCTTTCACAATTTCAATTTTTAAAGTCAATTCATAATCTTCAACAGGATTGAGCATTTTATCTTCTCCTACAATATCGACATAAGATACATTAAACTTCTGACAAATGATGTCTATTAGTTCTGTAGATACTGAACTGGTTCCATTTTCATAACGGCTCAAGCTATTTCGAGAAATTCCTATAATTCGGGCAAATTCGGGTTGTGTTAAGCCATATGTTTTACGTAAGGATTTTATGTTTTTTCCAATCATAGCAAACTCCTTTTATTTGATACCACCATTATAACATTTAGAAAAAGCAAATGCACCATTTTTGGTGCGTTATTGACTATTTTTCCTAAATCTCTCTAAATTCTTCTCTAATTGTTCCTTATGAAGTTGATTCTTAGCTTCCTTTAATGTGTCGTCCAAAGTTTCTTCTCTATAAGTTGATTCTCTTTTAAGTTGTTCGGTTTCTTGATTTGGAGTGAAAATGATATCTATCAGTAGGTCTATTTTTTCAGGATCTGGGACGGACATATCAGATAGTCGATGAATTAGCTTCTTAAATATATCACCATTGTCTTGGTTTTTCTTAAAAAATGTTGTAAACATCTATAATCTCTAAAAAAAGCAGCCTATCAGGACTGCTTAGTATAATTCGGAAATCGCATCATAAATGGACTGCAATTTCTTAGATTCTCTTTTGCGGCCTTGACTTCTTTATCAATCATTAGGTCATTTGAGCCGGCCACTTGTTGGATAGTGTCTAAAGCTTGTTTGAGTTCTTCTTCATCCTGACCAAAGACACCAATCAAGAAGACTGTTTGAAACAGTTTATCTCCTGTCTCTGTCATGGTTTTTAATAGCTCCTCAGCTTCATCGATATTGCTTTCTAATACATGACCTACTTTTTCCAAATAGATACCTGTACGAGCTAGTTTTTGTTGTTCCCCAACCTTTTGGGATTCCATCAAGGTCTTCTTTGTTCGTAGTTTCTTCATGGCATCTGCTTTGGTCGAACTTTGTGCATGGAGACTCACAATCTTTTGATACAAACGATTCAATTCACTTGGATAGTGAAACTCTCCCGCAAACATTTTTCTGGTTAACTCAATCCAGCTGATATTTCTTTCAGTCAAAATAATGGACAAGTTCTCCCAAAATCGTTCAGCCATATTGCTTCTCCTTTAGCTAGATAAATAATGTGTTTGTGCCATGTAAATCAATTGTTTCGTATCTCTTGGCAATAGAGCTCTAGCCTCTTCCAAATTCAGATTTGAATAAACTCGCTTATTTGAAACCGCAAGAGGAAGTCTGATGGTTAGTTCAGGATTTTTTAAAATCATCTCAACGAAATCCGTTAATCTTAGATTGTCACGGTTCTTAAATCGTAATAAATTGGGAGATAAATACTCAAAACAATCTGAAGAATAGCTCATCATTTCAATTAATCTGTCCTTTGTCATTTCAGAAATAGAATGAGGAGTGACCTCTATGCCATACTTTTGAAAGAAATCCAAAAGAAGTTGATTTCTTTGGCTATTTTTACTTAGATAGAGATCAATCATGAGAGACCTCCCAAAGATTCGGTTCCCTTTGATATTCTGAGACGATTAAGGAATCTAATAAATTTGCGAAGTTAATCGGTTTATTGTCTTCATCATAAGATTTTACAGTTACTTGGGTTGTAAGTATTCCCTCTTTTCCCTCGGCTCGATAGCCTTGTCCATATAAAACAAAAACAAGATTTTGATGATCATCTACAAAGGCATCAGCTCCGTTCTTTATATCCTGACTTTCAAGGAATTCCATAATGTTTTGAAGATAGGATTCATAAAATAGTGGATAAATGAACAAAATAGTTTTGGAGGTATTGATCAATTTATCATAATTGATTCAATTTCTGAATCGCAAAGTGAACTATCTGAGCACTTTTTTGATAATCAAAAGAAATTAGGATTCTCACATCCCAAATCATATGCAAAATGTTATGTATACGGAAAAGTCATTCATATAGTCGAAAAAATAATTCTAATTGGATTGAACTTATTGTTAAGGACAATTTTGACTTTACAGTCAAACTCCAATATAGTAAAAAAAGCGTTCATATTTCAATCTCATAGTAGATGATATGATAAACAAAACCAGTCTAAAATAGAAAAACCAAAAAAACTGCCAAAAATAAATTTGGCAGTTTTTTTGGTAGGGAACCTATTAATTCAAACAGTTTCTCATAATCGCTTATCGCAATAAAAAACCGATATAGTAGGATTCCGCAATTAAATAGCTATATGACTATTATTTAAGACTAATTATATCTCCCGCATTTACTAATAACAGTAAAGTGCTTCTTCAGAAAAACTTATATTAAATTCGTATTAAGCATATAGTAAACATACTAAGATTAGTAGTGAAGAAATCTCCGACAGGAGAGAGTACTCACTACTTTTTCTTTGTATTGAAGTAGTGGTGTCTTGTTAAGTCGTGACTTCTTTTGGCGCTAGACGTTGCTTGATAAACTGGCAAGACACCTTGTTTTAGGTGGAATTTGATCAAAGTATGTGGGACGCTAAACGTCGCGTATTGAGAATAAAATCACTAAAACATGGAATTATTCAAGACAAAAGAGATAATGTCATGCGTGCAGTATTTGGAATTGATATAAGTAAAACAAGTTCTGAGGTAGCAATTTTAGTCAACGGTGAGAAGGTTCATGGCTACACCATACTCAATGATACCATTGGATTCAATCGCC
>NZ_CABUIW010000027.1 GCF_902491705.1 uncultured Lactobacillus sp.
GCTCAAGCTATAGAGGAATATATCAAATACTATAACGAAGAAAGGATAAAGAGCAGATTAAAAGGCTTAACTCCGAAAGAATATCGGAATCAAGCCTCTATTAATCCTATGTTTTAAAATGTCTACTTTTTAGGTCCCACTTCATTTTCGTTTACTTAAATTTACTTTTTTATTTTTAAGATAAACTCTAATCGAATCTCTTTGATCTTCTGGTTGCATCATATAGCTCGTAAGTAAACAACTTACATCTAATATGCCATAGACAAGAAAGTTTTTAATTAAAATCCACCATGTCATTAGAGTTAAGCGAACACATTCATAAAATCGTTCAACTAACCAAATTATTTTCTTACGAGTCATTTTTTAACCTACTTCTTTACTTAACGGCACCAGCCATACTATTGTAAATATACTTTTGTAAGAACAAGAATAAGATAAATACAGGTACAACTACAATTACAACACCTGCTAAGATAACAGCCCAGTTAGTTCCGAAAGGACCTTTGAACGCATACAAAGCAGTTGATACAACAGCCAAGTTTGGATCTGGCATGTAAAGTAATGGGTTGTAGAAGTCGTTATAAATACCAACACCTGAAATTATTAAAACAGTGGTAATTGGAGCTGACAGTAATGGCAAAATAATCTTCCAAAATACTTGGAAATAATTTGCTCCTTCCAAATATGCAGATTCATCTAGAGAAACAGAAATATTATCAAGATACTGCATGAAGATAAAGATCGACATAGCATCAGTACCAAGGTTCAAGATAATAACTGACCAGATCTTATTAAATAAACCCATACCGTTAATAATCTGGAATGTGGCAACCTGCTGAGTAATACCAGGGATCATCATAGCTAAAACAAAGAGCGTAATGATAGCTGTCTTCAATTTAAAATCAAATCTACTAATTGCATAGGCAAACATTGAACAAAGTAAGATTTTACCAGCCATTGAAATCACTTCAATGATAGCAGTATTCTTAAAACCTGTTAGCATCCCACCTTGAATAAATGCTGTTTTATAGTTTTCAAATGTCCAGTGTTTAGGCAAAGCTAAAACACTTGAGTGAGCAAATTCTGAACCAGTCTTAAATGAACCAAATATAACAACTATAACTGGAACGATAGCAATGATAGCGCCTATTACTAATATCAGATATTTAAAGAAAGCGGCAATGCCCTTTCTTATTTTTTCTCTTTTTTCAAGAGATCTATCCAATGATTCGTCTTTAGTACTCATCAATGTCTCTCCTCTCTTTCATCTGTAACCATCTTCTGGATCCAAGATACGACAATAACAATAAACAGTAAGATGATAGCCATTGCAGAAGCAACACCTACATGGTTGTATTCAAAGGCCGTATCAATAGTCTTAATTACGAAGGTCATAGTACCATTAGCACCGCCCGTCATAATATATGGAATTTCGAATACTGAAATCGCACCACTTACACCCAAGATGACGTTAATAAAGATAATGTTTTTAATAGCTGGCATAATGATATATCTAAATTGTTGCCATTTATTAGCACCATCAATTTCAGCAGCTTCATAAACTTCTGGGTCAATAGCTTGCATTGATCCCAAAAAGATAATGAAGTTAATTCCTGTGTAACGCCAGATTGATGTGAAGGCTAACGAGATATTATTAATTGCACGGTTACCAAGCCAAAGTTGAATTTGACCACCTAATCCAAACATATTCATTAAAGTATCTAAAGTACCATCTGGTTTAAAGAAGTACATAAAGATAAAACCAATAGCAACACCATTCATTAGGTATGGGAAGAACAATACACCCTTCCAAAAGTTTGCAAATTTAACCTTAAATGACAAAATTGTTGCGAATAATAAGGCAACTGCCAATTGAATAAAAGTTGCTACAAAGTAGTACAAACTACTCTTAAATACTGTGAAGTATTCTGGATTTGTTAAAACTAATTTATAGTTCGATAGTCCTACCCAATGCTTAACTGGACTAATTCCATCCCAATCAGTAAAACTGTATTGAATCATTTTTAACAATGGATAGTATGAAAAAGTTAAAAGCAACAATACAGGAATAATCGTAAAGAGAACAATGATGAGCTTGCGTTGCAATTTAACATTGTCATTGAGTTTCTTAAACATTTTAATTATTTCACCTCTTAAAAGAAAAGCTGAAGTATGCGTTACTTCAGTTTTCCAAGTGATAACTTTTTACTATTTCTTAACGTTCTTTTCGACGGCTGCCCCCCACTTCTTATTCAAGTTATTCATAATTTGATCAAAGCTTTGTTTGTTGTTACCTAAAGCAGAGTCAATAACATTTTGTTCAAGAGTACCATTTTGGTCACCGATTTGAGCATCATTTTGAACAGCTGCCATTAAACCTTCTTCACCCTTTGGAGCTGGAGCTTGTTGAATCAATTTAACATGTGCAGTTTTCAAAGATTGAACAGCTGCTGGGAATGGACGACCTTTTCTACTTGGAATACCGCCACCAATTTTGGCGTAATCAGAATCGTCAACTAACCAATTAATAAATGTACGAGAAGCTTTAGGATACTTACTATAACGGCTGATTGCTAATGCATAGTCAGGACCCCAACTTGCATATTGTTGGCCGTTCTTAGCAGTCATAGGGAATGCTAAGAACTTAATGTCATTAGCATTTTTCTTATTCTTAGCTTGAATTTGGCTAATTGCCCAACTACCTAAAACCATACAGCCGATCTTGCCATCAGCCATATCTTGTTTAGATTGTTCCCAATCTGAAGTAGTAGGATCTTTTTCAATTAATTTATCTTTAGAAATAGTGTAAAGAGTCTTCATCAATGTGTTTAAAGTTTTGCCTTTAGCATATGGTGTCTTATCTTTCATTTCCTTATTAATATATTCTGGATCACCAGAAGCACCAATCTTAACTCCGTCCCAGTTAGTTAATGCCCAAGTTGCAGCATAGTTAGTATATAGAGGAATTACTCCCTTTTCCTTAGATTTAATAGCTTTCAAATCACTAATAAATTCTTCTGGTGTCTTAGGATATTTCTTAACACCTGCTTTTTGGAAGACCTTCCAGTTAACAACCATACCTTGAGCATCCATTTGTGTTGGCAAACCATAAACCTTGCCATCATATGATGAATTAGCTAAACCGTAATACTTTTTGGAAAGTAATTTTTCACTACCCATATCTACAAAGTAATGAGGACGGTCTTTAGGTTGAATACTGTTTGACATCAAAAGAACATCACCATAGTTCTTTGAGTTCATACGAGTCTTAATACCACCCTCGTAATCTGTCAAAGTTTGAATATTTACTTTAATATTTGGATATTTCTTATTGAATTTAGCGATAATTTTCTTCCAAGTACCATCATGTTGCCAATCAGTATGGTTATTAATAAAAGTAACTTGACCTGATGTAGCGCTATCTTGATTACCACTCTTATTACCACAGGCACTTAAACCAACGGCTACAGCGGTAATTGCTGCAAAACTAGCAATACCTTTAAGTACCGCTTTAAATTTACCTTTACCCATATTTTAAAATCCTCGATTCTACAGAATAATTCTCTCCGAACTTTTTAAAAGCGCTTTCAGTTTGATTACGGTTTTAATATAGCACTTGTTTTTTCATTTGCAAAGTCTTTGTAAACACATAATGTTTACATGCGGTTTATTTTAATAATCTCTTGACAAAGTGCATTATATAGCAATATATTAACTCTTGTAAGCGAATACAAGTAAGCTTAATAAACAGTTATATTTACATATACATGGAGGCTGTTTTGGTAAACGTAAACAATTTTAAAAATTATCTTGGTTTAGGTAAAAAGCCAGATGATTTTAATGACCTATGGAATAAAGGAAAAAAAGAAGTAGATTCATTAGGTACTTCCTATGAATTAAAGCAAGTTAATCTTCCTTCTCACGTTGCTAACTTCTATCATCTATACTTCACAGGAATCAGCGGAGCTCGTGTTCATGCTCAGCTAGTTGTTCCTAAGAATATAGAGGGAAAACATCCCGGCGTATTGCTTTTTCACGGTTATCACTGCGATAGCGGTGATTTTCAAGATAAAGTTGGCTGGGCGGCTGAAGGATTTGTTTCCTTAGCACTTGATTGTCGCGGTCAAGGAGGATTATCAGAAGATAACGTAGCTGTTAAAGGTGACATTTTAAACGGCTTAATTATTCGAGGCGTTGAAGAATGGAATCCAGAAAAGCTTTACTACTATCGTGTATTTTTGGATACCTATCAAGCAGCACATATCTTAATGTCAATGGAGCACGTTGATGAACATAAGATTTTTGCTCAAGGTGCTTCACAAGGCGGTGGCTTATCAATAGCTTGTGCCGGACTTGTTCCAGAAATTTATAAAGTTCAAGTAGCCTATCCTTTCTTATCTGATTACAGAAAGGCATACCAATATGGTCCAAACACTGCTTTTAGTGAATTAAGCTACTGGTTCAAATATCGTGATCCGCTTCATAAAAAAGAAGAAGAATTCTTCAATTTACTTGATTACATTGATATCAAGTATTTAGCAGAAAATATTAAAGCCCAAGTCATTTGGGAGATCGGTGGTAGCGATCAACTTGTACCACCTGAAACACAAATGGCCGCATATAACAGGATCAAATCTAAGAAACAACTTTATGTTGAACCTGAATACGGCCATGAATATCTCCCTCACTTAGGTGATGAGACAAGGAGTTTTTTCATTGAATAATCTAATTTACATTAATAAAGACCAATTAGAGTTTCACCTAACTAACGGTCATATCTCTTACATCATGAAAGTAATGCCCAAAATTAAGCAACTTGAATCTGTTTATTTTGGTAAAGCCGTTCATGTCACAAAAGATTTACACAATTTAGATGAATATGAACCAGGATCTGGCTGTCAATTATTCCCTGAAACAGGTATTGCATCACTAGAACATAGACGTCAAGAATATCCTACTTATGGGACTACCGATTTTAGAAAGCCAGCTTTTGAAATTAAATACGAAGATGGTGACAAAATTAGTAATTTCCAATTCGACGGCTATCAAGTGTTACATGGCTTGCCTTATTACAAAGATATGCCACATGTCCGCTATGCAGACGATGCCGAAACGCTAGTGATTTTGCTCAAGGATCAATATAGCGATCTAGAATTAAAACTTAATTACTCAATCTTCCCTGATCTTGACATTATCGTAAGAAATGCGGAATTCTTTAATCCTGGTCAAAATCAATATCATCTTTTAGCAGCAAAAAGCGCCAGCATCGATTTGCCAACTACAAATTATGACTTGATCACTTTAAATGGGGCTTGGGCACGTGAACGTCATGTTAACCGCACTCCACTTCGTCCAGGTATTCAGGAAATCGGTTCAGTACGTGGCGCTACTGGACACATCCACGATCCATTCATTGCTCTGGCTGATAAAAATACAACTCAAAATCTTGGCAACGTCATCGGTATGACACTAATGTATTCTGGCAACCATCAAGAAACAATCGATGTTAATACATACGGCGTAACAAGAGTCATGACAGGAATTAGCGATGCAGATTTTGATTGGGTTCTTGAACCAATGTCCAACTTCGTTACCCCGCAAGCTGTACTTAGCTTCTCAGACCAAGGCTTCAACGGTTTAAGTCACAATTATCATGATTTAATTCGCGATCACATTATTGAAAAGCGTTGGCAAAAACCTGAACGCCCTGTCCTAATCAATAACTGGGAAGCTACCTACTATGACTTCAACGAAGAGAAATTACTTGAATTAGCTAAAAATGCTAAGGATATTGGTTGTGACCTCTTCGTTTTAGATGATGGTTGGTTCGGTCACCGCATGAGCGATACAGGTTCAATGGGCGATTGGGAAGTCGATCGACAAAAGTTACCTAAAGGTTTAGATCACTTAGTTGAGCAAATTCATAAGTTAGACATGAAATTCGGCTTATGGTTTGAACCTGAAGCTTTATCAATGGATACCGACCTCTACAAAGAACATGCTAGTTGGCTACTCGGTAACAACAAAAAGCATTTATCGCAAGGTCGTAATCAATACCTAGTTGACTTTGCAAATCCTGCTGCAGTTAACTTCTTGTTCAAAAAGATGAGTAAGATTATCGATAAAATTCATCCTGATTACATTAAATGGGATATGAACAGAAATATTACTGAACCATATTCAAATTACTTGCCTAAGGATGAACAAGGAGAAGTCTTCCACCGCTACATTTTAGGTGTTTACCACCTCTACCAAATGCTTACGGAGAAATATCCTGATATTCTTTTTGAATCTTGTGCTGGTGGCGGTGGACGATATGATTTAGCAATGTTCTACTACGCTCCACAAGCTTGGACTAGTGATGATACTGATGCATATGAACGCTGGCAAATTCAAACTGGTACCTCATATGTTTACCCACCTGCTGTGATGGGGGCTCACGTTTCAATCGTACCTAACCATCAAACAGGACGCGTCACTCCCCTGCATTCTCGCGTGAACATCGCAATGTTTGGTACATACGGTTATGAATTTGATTTAACTCAATTAAATTCTGAAGAAAAAGAAGAACTAAAAAAAGGAACTGAACAGTTCCATCATTTCCACGATTTAATTTTTAAAGGTGATTTTTATCGATTAGAACCAAGTGATTCAAATCACGGTGCATGGGAAGTTAACTCTAAAGATAAAAAGCACGCGGTAATCTGCTACTTCTATGGGCTAAGCGAGCCAAATCATGGCTACTATCACGTTAAACTAGCAGGCCTTGATCCAGATAAATTATATGAAATCAACGGTAAGCGCAAGCTTTATGGCGATGAACTAATGAATATCGGCTTGCCTTTGACAGAAGATTTCAGAAATCAAGAAGACAAATATTGGTCTCAACCTAAAGCAGATTTTGATACTAAAATTTTTGAATTAAAAGCAATTGATGAATAACTAAGATTGGAGAAATAAAAATGGTTAAAGTAGATTTAGATCACGTATACAAGGAATACAAAGGAAACGACAAGTACTCAGTTTCAGACTTTAATTTACACATCAATGACCAAGAATTTATTGTATTCGTTGGTCCATCAGGTTGTGGTAAGTCAACCACTTTGCGTATGATTGCCGGACTTGAAGACATTACTAAGGGTACCTTAAAGATCGGCGGCAAAGTTATGAATGATGTTGCTCCCAAGAACCGTGACATCGCAATGGTATTCCAGAACTATGCTTTGTATCCTCAAATGACTGTTTATGACAACATGGCCTTTGGTTTGAAATTGCGCCACACACCAAAGGAAGAAATCGATAAAAAAGTTAAAAGAGCTGCTGAAATTTTGGGCTTGAAGCCATACCTTAAGCGTAAGCCTGCTGCCCTTTCCGGTGGTCAAAGACAGCGTGTTGCATTAGGTCGTGCGATCGTGCGTAATGCCCCTATCTTCTTAATGGACGAACCTTTGTCAAACTTGGACGCTAAGCTTCGTGTCACAATGCGTGCCGAAATTGCTAAATTGCACCAACAATTGAAGACTACTACCATCTACGTAACTCACGACCAAACTGAAGCTATGACTTTAGCTGATAGAATTGTTGTAATCAAAGACGGTGTTCAACAACAAGTTGGTACTCCAATGGAAGTCTACAACAAGCCAGCCAACATCTTCGTTGCCGGATTCATCGGCTCTCCTGCTATGAACTTCTTCCACGTAATTTTGAAAGACGGCAAGATTGTTGACAAAGATCACAATGACTTTGAAATTCCTGTACCTGAAGGTAAGCTCAAGATTTTGAAGGACAAGGGTTATGAAGGCAAAGAATTAGTCTTTGGTATTCGTCCTGAAGATGTCCACACTGAAGAAGTATTCCTTGAAAGCTTCCCAGATCAAGTAGTTACTGCTAAAGTTGTTGTTTCTGAACTTTTAGGCTCTGAAACTCAACTTTACTGCAAGGTTGGTAACACTGACTTGGTATCTAAGGTTGACGCTCGTGACTTCACTAAACCAGGTTCTACTATCAAGATGGGCTTTGAAATGAATAAGGCTCACTTCTTTGATCCAGAAACCACTAAGACTTTGGACAATTAAACAATATAACCATAAAAAATAAGACTACAAACTCGATAAAAGTTGTAGCCTTATTTTTTGACGTCTTTTTTATTCTTTTCCGTCATCTGTAACAAATAGAGAAATGATAATTCCAATAATTGCTAAAACACATGTGAAGTACATTCCATAATGCACGCCATTAGTAAATTTAAATGCAGCAGAACCAGTAGCAATGTTTCTACCCATAGTCAAAAAGCTTGTTGCAAGTGCTGTAGCTAATGCACCTACAATCTGTTGCATAGTATTCAAAATTGCTGAACCATCGGCTGATTCAATACCCTTTAATGAGTTCAATGCAGAAGTTTGCGCAGGTGACATTGCAAGTGGTGCACCAATCATTAAGACAATGTGTGCTAAAATCACATACCAAATTGCACTATGTGTTGTCACTACACTAAGCATAATTGCACCGATAAGAGCAACCGTAAAACCAATTCTAGTTGGCCACTTAGCACCAAAATTATCATACATTCTGCCGGCTAATGCTGAAACTAACGCATTAATAAGTCCACCAGGAAGCATAATAATACCTGTCAAAGCAACAGCTACAAGTAAACCATTTTGCAAATATTGTGGTAATAAATACATCGCTGACAAAATAATGCCGAAATCGATCATTACCAAAACAGCACCTAAAGTAAAGTTACGATGTCTAAAAACTCGCATATTTAAAACTGGCACAGTAACTTTTAATTGGCGTCTTACGTAGAAAATCAATGCAAGAATTCCTACAATCAAGCAACCTAATACTTGAACTGAAAGCCAACCTAATTCACTGGCAAAACTTGCACCAGCAATTAAACCAGAGAAAGCAAGAATTGATAGAATAATAGAAACAGTATCTACCTTCGGCTTAGTAATTTGACTCACATTTTCCAAACTAAATAAGCCAATCACAAAGGCGATTACTAAAAATACTACAAAAGTAAAGAAGATGTCCCTCCATGTACCAGCAGCTAAAATTAATCCAGTAAGAGTTGGCCCAATTGCTGGAGCGAACATAATTACTAATGCAAGAATTCCATTGACTGTACCTAATTTATTTGGTGGGAAAATCAACATCGCAATTGTAAACATTAATGGAAGAATGATCCCAGTTCCAATCCCTTGAATCATTCTACCAACTAATACCATTGGAAAACTAACCCCAAATCCTGAAATCAACGATCCAATAATAAAGGCAGCAAGGCCAAATAAAACTAATTTTTTGGTCGTAAACCACTTAGTCAATAAACTAGAAAGTGGCAGGACTATCCCGATTACAAGCATATAACCTGTAACCAGCCATTGAATTGAAGACTGACCAACTTGAAGAGCCTTCATCAACTGTGGTAAGGCAATGTTAAGTGAAGTTTCACTAAACATCCCTACAAATGATCCTATCATTAATGGGAGAATGGCAAGCCAAGGACGTTTAACATCGATTCGAGCTTTCATTCCACTTTGCATATTTTCCATTAACTTAAATTCCTCCTTTTTTATTGCAACGTTGATTACTTTACCAGAAAAAATTTTTCTTCGTAAGTAAAACTTTTTTAAAACAACAAAAAAACTTTCGAAATCCACATTGAATCTCGAAAGTCTTTTTTTACAATATTTAAAAATTAGTACTTCAAATCGCTAAATTGCTTGTTTGCGTTTTGCTTAGCTAAAGCTTCGCTCTTCCAGTAAACAGCATTTGTGCGACCATTTGAGTTAGCTGAAACAATTACATCTTGACCATTTTCAGTATGACGAGCTAAGTAAGTACTACCTTGGCCTGGAGTTTGGCCCATATTAGTGAAACTGTAGAAATTAATTCCATTAATAGTTGCTTGCTTCATGTAGCCTGATAATGAATCGGATGAACTGTTATTAGTGTTTTCCTTCTTAACGTTCATGCTAAAGCCGGCTTCATCATTGATCTTATTGCCAGATACAGTCAATGTATCAATGTTGCCATTACCAGTATCAGCAGTGTACCAAGTACCTTGAAGCGCAGATGGAATTACGTTGCTATCGCTTGAATCACTCTTAGTTGCAGTGCTGCCATCGCCATCAAGCTTAGCATTCAATTCCGCATTTTTAGCTAATTGGTTAACTAAATCTGCATCATTTTTGTCATTTAAGTATTTTACAATATCAGTTAAGCCAGCCGTACCAACATTACGTTGCTTTACGAAAATTGTAGCTTGTCTATTGGCACCGTCGCCGCTAATCATATAGCGAGCATTACTGCTCTTGCCTGTACCACTAACTTCATAAACGTAACCGTTATTGTCTGAAGAAATACCAGTGTCAGCCTTGCTTCTAAATGCTACGCTTAAATGATTTTGCTTAGCAGCATCAACGGCAATCTCCCAAGTATCACCATATTTTTGTGAAGCATAAACAGCAATTGCACTTGCTGTAGTCTTATAATCCATGTCTTCTGCAGAAAGTTTAGTTGAGTCATTCTTGCTTGAACTAGATTCTGAAGAAGTATTGTTGTTATCGCTGTTTGAACTCTTCTTAGAAACTTGGCTACTCTTAGATTGTTCTGATTGGGTGTTTCCTTGTGTACTTTGTGAGCATCCCGCTAAAGTTAAAGCAGCAGAAATTGCAACAAGTACAGTTAATTTATTTTTCAAAAGGATTCTTCCTTTCTATAAAATTATCTTTTCTATCAATATATTATAAAAAAACTGATTATCCAATCTTTTACAGTCATATTATAGAAAATTTACAAATTAACTCAGACTAGCAAATTTAGCGTCTACATTGTCTTTAGCCAGTTTAACAGACTTCCAGTAACTACCAGTATAACTGCCAGTATCCACGCTATATGTTGCTATAGCTGAATTTTTACCCTTCTTTTGCAAACTATAAAGCCAACCAAAGTTTTGTGCATTCAAACCTTGAACGTGATAACAATCAATTCCATTAATATTCTCTATTCTAGCTCTAGCCCACTTCTTAGTTTGGTCAAAAGAAGTTGGAGCAAGGCCAGATCCTGAAACCTTATGAATCTCTTCGCCATCAATAGCGTGAGCCGTAATCACTAACTTTTTACCTCTGCGGTTGTACCAAGTACCCCGCAGATTTTTAGGAACAGATGCTAAGCCTTTATCACCTTTAATACCATATTTATCTGAAGCAATTGATGCACCAAGCACTGCATGTTCAGCTAATTCTTTCACATCTTTTACTTCATTTTAATCATTTAAATATGACACAATTTTGTTTAAACTTGCACTGCCAAGCTTTTTACGATTATAAAAATTGACGGTATTTCCTTCTAAGATATAGAAAGTATCAGGTTCTTCACCATTGCCACTAACTTGGTAGATATAGCCCTTATCTTTAATATATTTAAAAGCAGTAGGACTTTTAACAGCAACACTTAATTCATTTTTTCCTGCTGCCTTGCATGTTTTTTCCCATGCTTTTTTATATTTCAATGCACCATAAATTGTAATTGCACTTGCTTTTTGAGCAGCAGTCAAATCATTAACGCTTAATTTCTTTGGAGCTTGCTTTTGAACTTTGGAAGCACTGCTGCTATTTTTATTATCATTATTAGAATTATTGCTACATGCTGTTATGCCTATTGCAGCAGTCATTAAACAAATCATTGCTAATATTTTCTTACTCAATTCAAAAACTCCAAATCATATCACCAATACAAAAATATCCCTAAAAGCATATTAGGGATATTATTCATCATCATTTTTAATTATTATAAAGCTTTTTAAGCCGTTTTGCAGTGCTTAATTAGTTTAAATTTGGTAAAGATTGCTAAAAAACACATTAATAAAGAGTACGATAGACATAATTAGAAAGGAGCAAATTATGCTACTGGAACTTAAAAACGTGAGCTTAACAATCAATGATAAATCCATCATCAATAACCTAAGCTTAAAAATAAAACAAAACGATTATTTAACTATCACTGGTCCATCAGGCAGCGGCAAAAGTACAACTTTAAAATTAATTGCCGACTTAATTAGCCCTACTTCAGGAAGCATTTATTTCAACGATAAGGATATCAATGAATATCGCCCCACTGAATACCGCAAGCAAGTTTCTTATTGCTTCCAGCAACCAGTTTTATTTGGCAAAACAGTTAAAGATAATCTTGAATTTCCTTTTATTATTAGAAATCAGCAATTTGATCAAGAAAAGGCAATTAATGCACTAAAAAATGTACTACTTGATAACAGTTACTTAACTAAAAATATTACCGAGCTTTCAGGTGGTGAAAAGCAGCGAGTAGCCTTAATTCGTAACGTATTATTTAAACCGCAAGTATTATTATTAGACGAAATTACTACAGGTCTTGATGAAAAAAGTAAGGATATTGTTCATGACTTTATAAACGATATCTATTCTCAAGGAACTACTATCATTCAAGTAACTCACGATAGCGAAGAATTAAATTCTGCTCGTCATACCATTATTATTTCTAAGGGAGAATTTGAAGATGAAAAGTTTAGCCGTCAGTAACTGGTCGCTTTTATTAGCATTCAGCTTAGTTCTAGTCTCAATTGGAATTTCATATAAAGAAAAATTAGGATTAACTAAAGACGTAATTTACAGCGTTATTCGAGCGATTATTCAATTAGTAATTGTTGGATATGCATTAAAGTATATTTTCCATGTTGATAATGCCATTTTTACCATCGCAATTACCGTCTTGATCATATTCAATGCATCGTGGAATGCTAATAAACGTGATCCTAATCCGGATCGCAAATTTATTCAATCATTTATTGCATTACTTGTTGGAACGTATGTAACACTTGGAGTTTTATTAATTTCAAACACAATTAAACTTAAGCCAATGCAGATTATCCCCATTACAGGAATGATCGCTGGTAATGAAATGGTTGCCATTGGACTTTGCTACAAGAGTATTTACGATAGCTTTCAAGATCAACGACAACAAGTTTTAGAAAAATTAGCTTTAGGTGCTACACCTAAAATGGCAAGCATGACTATCTTAAGAAGAGGTATCAAAACTGCGATGCAGCCTACAATTGACTCAGCTAAAACTGTGGGATTAGTCAACTTACCTGGTATGATGTCCGGCTTGATCTTTGCCGGTGTCGATCCCGTTTATGCAATCAAATATCAAATTATGGTTACCTTCATGCTACTATCTGCAACAGGACTTGGTGCAGTAATCGCTGGATACTTAGCTTACAAGAATTACTTTAACGAACGCGAACAATTAAAAAGCTACTAAAAAAGAGATTGAGAAAATTTCTCAATCTCTTTTTATTTATAATGATCTATTTTTACCAGTTCATGTAACGTTGACGTTCCCAATCTGAAACTGATTGTGAGTACTTGGACCATTCTAATTCTTTTGATTCAATAAAGCTGTGAGTTAAGTGGTCACCCAAAGCGCTCTTGATTAAGTCATCAGCCTTGAATGCCTTAATTGCGTTGTGAAGAGTAGTTGGAAGTGGCTTAATACCGTGTTCTGCTCTTTCTTCTTCAGTCATTTCGAAGATGTTTTCTTCAACTGGCTTCATTGGCATCTTGTGTTCCTTGATACCGTTAAGACCAGCAGTCAAACATGCAGCAAGAAGTAAGTATGGGTTAGCAGTTGGATCAGCTGAACGCATTTCCAAACGAGTGTTGATTTCACCAGCACTTGGAATACGAACAAGTGGTGAACGGTTCTTAGCAGCCCATGCAATGTATACAGGAGCTTCAAAACCTGGAATTAAACGCTTGTATGAGTTAACAGTTGGGTTACCAATTGCAGTAATTGCACGAGCGTGTTCCAAAATACCATTCAAGAAGTAAAGTGCAGTGTCTGAAAGGTGGAATTCGCCATCTTTGTCATAGAAGACATTCTTATTACCCTTAAAGAGTGACATGTTGTTGTGCATACCGTTTCCGGCTTGACCTTCAACTGGCTTAGCCATAAATGTAGCAAACAAACCATGCTTTCTAGCAATATGACGAGCAACCATCTTAAAGGTTTGGCATCTATCAGCAGTAGTTAAAGCGTCATCAAATCTAAAGTCGATTTCTTGTTGACCATCACCAACTTCGTGGTGAGCAGCTTCAACTTCAAAGCCAATGCTTTCCAAAGTTTCAACAATTTCACGACGGCAACGTGCACCTTCATCGTCTGAAGTCATATCAAAGTATGATGCGTGATCTGGAACTTCAGTAGTCCAGTTACCATTTTCATCTAACTTGAAGAGGTGGAATTCCATTTCAAAACCGATATCAAAAGTATCAAAACCGGCTTCTTTCATTTCACCAAGAACACGCTTTAAGTTGTTTCTTGGGTCACCTGCAAATGGTGTGCCATCAGTCTTGTGAACTGAACAAATCAAACGACCAATCTTACCACCATGTTCGTCTCCCCATGGCAATACTGACCAAGTTGAGAAGTCAGGGTATAAAACCATGTCACTTTCTTCAAGACGAACAAAGCCGTCAATTGAAGAACCATCAAAACGAATATCGTTAGTCAATACTTTGTCTAATTGACTAGTTGGTACTTCTACAGCCTTTTCAGTACCGTTAATATCAGTGAAGCACAAACGTAAAAACTTAACGTTCTTGTCTGTTACTTCTTTTTTAATTTCTTCTGCAGTATATTGTTTACTCATAGCTTTTCCACCTATAAAAACAAAAAATATTAAATTGGTATGGTCCTATGATTAATTCTTATCTCCTAGAACTGTCTAATACAATAGCAGACCAATTTGAAAAAGTCAAATTGGTCTAGTAAATATTTTTTAAACTTTACTTTTTGTTAAAAAATGTATCACGGACCGCATTAATGATTGCGACCTTGTCATGGGCATAAGTTAAGCCACCTTGCATATAAACTGCGTAAGGTGGTCTAATTGGACCATCTGCAGAAAATTCGATTGTTGAACCTGAAACGAAGTTACCGGCTGCCATAATGATCTTATCTTCATAGCCTTCCATGTGAACAGCTTCAGGGGTTACAAAGGAATCAATTGGAGAGTTCTTTTGTACTTCTTGGACGAATTTCACCATCTTGTCAGGGTCGTTGAAGATAATCGTCTCAATGATGTCACTACGCTTCTCGTCCCATGCAGGCGTTACATTCATGCCCATTTTGTCAAACAAGGCAGCTGCAAAGATCATCCCTTTTTCAGCCATGCCAGTTACGTTAGGTGACAAGAAGAAGCCTTCATAGAAGTCATGCAAATTACCAATTGTTGCACCTTCATCAGTACAACCAGGTGCTGTTAAAGCAAGTTTGGCATTTTCTACTAAGTCTTTTTTACCGACAATATAGCCACCGGTCTTGGCTAGACCACCGCCAGGATTTTTAATTAAAGAACCCGCCATTAAGTCTGCACCATACTCAGTTGCTTCATGCTTTTCAGAAAATTCACCATAACAATTGTCAACAAAGACAATACTCTTAGGGCTAACTTTCTTAACAAAGGCAATCATTTCTTTAATTTGATCAATAGTAAAAGTCTTTCTAGTTGAATAGCCACGTGAGCGCTGGATAGCTACAACCTTTGGTTGATCACGCTTTAAGATCTTTTCTGCTTGATCATAATCAACAGTATTTTCATCGTTTAGTGGCACATAAGAGAACTTAACTCCTTTTTCAGCTAAAGTTCCGCGCTTGTCGTCAGTTAAGCCAATTACCTTCTGCAAAGTGTCATAAGGCATCCCTGTCAAATAAGTTAAAGTGTCGCCAGACTTCAAATTACCATTTAAAGCAACAAACAAAGTATGCGTTCCTGAAACAAATTGTGGACGTACTAAAGCATCTTCAGTATCAAAAACTTGAGCATAAACACGATCCAGCTTGTCACGACCGATATCATCATCACCATAACCCGTAGAACCGTTTAAATCGGCTTCTGCGACGGCATTATCTTGAAAAGCTTTAAGTACCTTAGCTTGGTTAAAAATGATTTGGTCTTCGATTTCTGCCAATTTAGGAGCAATCTGCTCATCAACTTCTTTTACAATCTTTTGCAATTTTTCTGGTAAATTATTCATTTTTCCATTCCTCGACTTTTGCAATAATCTTCTTTTCACAATCAGGATCATTCAACGGATCAAACCAGACAACAGGCAATTGATTTCTAAAATACGTCAATTGCCGTTTGGCATACCGTCTTGAAGCAGTCTTCAGCTGCGTTATACAGCTATCTAAATCTTCTTTACCTTCAAAATAAGGGAAGAATTCCTTATAAGCAATCGCCTGCAAAATTTGGTGTTCTTTATCTCGATTTTCATAGATAAACTTAGCCTCATCTAGCATGCCGTGCTGCATCATTTTATCTACACGCAAATTAATTCTGCGATAAATTTCCTGTCTATCTGAGTTTAATCCAATAATCAAATAATCATATCGCGGTTCAATTTTCTTCTGCTGCTCTGAAAATCTCTTGCCTGTACGGTCAATTACAGTCAAAGCCCGCATTGTTCTGCGTGAATTTGGTACGGGAATTTTCTTAGCTGCAGCTGGATCTTTTTCATTTAAAACTTGCCATAATTTTTCTGGACCATATTTTGCAAGATAATCCTCCCACTTTTGAGAAGTACCTCGCTTTTCATCATCCTTTTCGCCTAATTGCATTTTATTAAGCAAGGCATTTACATAAAAGCCGGTACCTCCAGCTAAAATTGGCAGTTTCCCCTTGGCACTAATTTTTTTAATTGCTTTTTGAGCCTCATCTACAAAATCTTTGACAGAAAATTCATCAAATACTGAGCGAGTGTCAACAAGATAATGCTTAACCTTAGCTTGTTCTTCTTGCGTTGCCTTGGCAGTTCCAACTTCAACTTCTTGATAAACTTGCATGGAATCGCCCGAAACAATCTCACCATTCAATTTTTGAGCTAATGCAATTGCCAGATCTGTTTTACCAATAGCAGTTGGACCAACAAGGGCTAATACTTTTTGCATATAATCATCTTTCAATTGTATTTTTATATGAAAAAAGCACATTTGGGCAGTTTCTCCTCCCAAATGTGTTTTTCAAATTAATATTTAGACTTCTTAGTTCTACCGTCCCAGGTTTCAAAGCCACCTTTAAGCCAGTGGACTGAAACAAAGCCCTTCTTCTTCAAGAAACGGGCAGCTCTCAATGTAATTGTATTTGAGTCTGAGTAAAGGTAAACCGGTAAATCGCTTCTAAGCTCATTATATTGATACTTAAGCATTGTATATGGCAAGTTACGTGCACCATCTATATGCTTGCGTTTAAAAGGTTCTTTTTCTCGCAGATCAATAATTTGTGCCTTACGCATACCTTCTTTAAATTCTTCATTAGTTAATTCGCCACCTAAAGACTTGGCTTGAATCTTATTCCAAGCCCAAATACCACCGATGACTAAAAGAATAACTAATAATACGGTATCTAAGACAATTAAAAAACTCGACATAAAATCTAATCTGCCCTTTCATAAAAACTTACAAATATAATGATACCGCTAAACTTATTTACTTGCTATTGTTTTTCTCATCTTTCTTTTTTTCATTGAGTTCTTCAATGCGATGCTCTCTGCGCAAAATAAGCTTAGCCACCATATAATCATGTTGATCGATTAATCCAGCTTTATTAATATTATCTAGTTCAAGAGCCATTAGTTCAATGTCCCAAATTCTTTTACCGACATGGACCAAAATCCCATATTTTTCTAAAAGCTGCTGTACATCATATAAAGTCTTCATTAGAAGTTAATAACCATTCCTGTTCTAACTGTCCAAACTACATAAAAAATTAATGCTGCTCCAGCCAAAACGCGCCACTTAGGGTTATAAGATCTCATTACGCGATCGCCTAAAATAATTGCTAACAAAAAGCCAGTAATCAAGCCACCGATATGACCCCAAATATCAATTCCAGGGACAAAAATATCAAGAGCCAAGTTAATTAAAGCCAAGACAAAGGCTTGTCTACCTAAAAAGCTAATCATTGGGTTATGAATGTTGCGAAGACCAATTGCAGTCATCGCACCAAAAAGGCCAAATAAAGCAGTAGAAGCGCCAGCACTTAAGCCGCGATCAGCACTAAAGGCTAAACTGAATAAGTTACCACCAACACCAGCTAAAAGATAGGTCACTAAAAAGCGAGTATGACCCATAATTGGCTCCATGTATTGTCCCATGTAGTAAATAATCACTGCATTAGAAACTAAATGCATTACGCCAATATGCAAGAATTGTGCAGTAAACAAGCGCCACCATTGTTGACCAACTACAACAGCATAGTTGTTCATAGCTCCCATTCTCATCAATACGTTTGTATTTTCTGAGCCGCCAAGAAATACTTCGACTAAAAAGACGATCAATAGCACTATTAAAATGCCCATTGTCACAATTGATTGTGATAAGTTGATTCTTCGATTCATTTAGCATCCCCTTAATTTCGTTATTTCGATCTATTTTAATAGATTTTGTCAGGTGTCACAATTGTTTGAATCGGAATATCTGTTTTTTCAACTGGCCACTGTGAACTAGCAAATTGCATTGGTGTATTTACAAGTGAAACGGTCTTAGGATTATATTTAGCTAAATAGCGATCATAGTATCCACCGCCAAAGCCTAAACGAATATGTGAATCTATTGCAAAAGCTAAACCAGGTACGATAACTAAATCAAGATCGTTCTTAACTTCCGCATCAGGGTCAGCTATTTCTTCAACGCCAAATTTAGATTTAACTAATTTGCTCATATAAGTGTAGTGAAGAAAATCCATAGCATGATTTTGATCTTCCCTAGCCTTAGCTAAGTAAACTTCTTTGCCCTCTTCCCACAATCTGGCAATTAATTCTGAAGTATCCACTTCAAAAGGCAAAGAGGCAGTCACACCAATGGTTTGGCTTTTTTCAATCAAATCAGTAGCCATTAGTTTTTCTAATAAGATTCTATCTTCAGCTTTTTTCTCTTTGGTACCAGCAAATTCTTTTAATTTATTAATTTGTTCTTTTCTTAATTCTGATTTTTGCATTTTTTCGTCCAAAAACAAAAAAATAGCAGGCACTGAACCTGCTACTTTGGTTTATTACTTAGTTTCACGGTGAAGTGTTACTCGTCTTTCAACTGGGCAATACTTCTTCAAAGATAAACGTTCCGGATGCTTACGCTTGTTCTTCTTAGATAAGTAACTTCTATCGCCACATTCGGTGCATTCTAAAATGATGTTATCTGCCATTTCTTTCACCACCTACACTTTTATTCTGACTGTACTAGGATAGCATTTTTCAAGCAATTTGACCAGTATTAATCATTATTTTGTTGAATGAAGTTTAAAATAATCCTGAATCATTGCTTTAGCTACCTGCAAAGTATATGTTCCTTCGCCATCTGGATCCAATCCTGGGAAGACAACTGCAACTGCCAACTTAGGATTCTTAGATGGTGCATACCCGATAAAGGTAGCGTTAATTAATTCGATATTGTGCTTTCTATTAGGGTGTTCTGCATCGTAGTAGAAAGTTTGAGCGGTACCAGTCTTACCTGAAATTGAAGGCTTAACGTTCTTCAATGGGTGAGCAGTACCCCAGCCGTTAGTTCCGTGAACTACGCGCCAGAAACCTTGTCTTACAACATTTAATTCATCTTGTGTCCAAGGAATTGCTTGTTGTACATTAGGCTTTTTATTGTAATTGATGTAAATCTTCTTACCGTCTTTACTTGTCTTACCAACTGATTGCACGATATAAGGCTGCATTCTGTAGCCGCCGTTAGCAATAGTTGAAACATATTGTACCAATTGAATTGGCGTATATGCATCATAGTTACCGTAGGCCAAGTCAAGTACTGAACCAGACAAGATATTACCTTTAGAGTTGAAAGACTTACCTTCAATACCTGAAACTTCACCTGGCAAGTCAACACCAGTCTTTTGGCCTAAACCAAACATCGCAAAGTTTCTACGTAAAATATCAAATGAGTCATTAGGCATATGAATGTAGGACTTAGGTACATATTTTGCGCCTACCCATTTCATAGCAAGGTGCATCATGTAAATGTTACTTGAAACTTCAAGAGCTGTTTCTGCATCAAGAGAACTGAAAGTACCGATTGGGTAAACAGATTTCTTAACTGGAGAACCTAGAAGATAAATTGGTGTATCAGGCAAAGTATTATTAGTTGGAGTAATTACCTTATTAATCAAACCACCTGAAACAGTTGCCCCTTTAACAACAGACCCCATAACAAATGATTGGTTGATTACACCTAACGCATTATCAGTAGTCTTACCTGTATTAGTATTTCTGCTAATACCAGCAACAGCTAAAAGCGCACCTGTTTTAGGATTCATTGCTACAGCGTATGCACCATTTGAATAGCGAGCTGCGCCGGCTGATTCCGCAGAACTATATACACGCTTTAATGCAGCTTGAACTTGCTTTTGATATTTAGCATCAATAGTAAGCATTAAGCTGGCACCAGCTTGACCATTATAAACGGTCTTAGTTTGCTGAATATTACCGTTAGACTTAGTAGTTACACGGCTAGTTGACTTAGTACCCTTTAAAAGAGGTTCATATTCTTCTTCAAGATATGAAGTACCAACACGGTCGTTTCTTGAATAACCATTTCTTAAGTAGTATTGCAAGTTATCACTAGGCAAACCAGATTTTTCAGTTGAAACTGAACCGATGATACTTTGGATTGATGAACCATTTGGATATGCTCTTTGCCAATCCGTACCAATACCAACACCTGGAAGCTCTGATAAGTGTTCACCAACTTGAGCAATTTCTCTATCAGTCAAGCCTTTGTTCTTGATATAGATAGTTGATAAAGTATAAGCTCCAGAAATCTTATTAAAGATCAAAGCAGCAGTCTTCTGCTTCTCAGTCAATTTCGGATTCATCTTTTCAACATAATCAAGTTCAGCTTGATAAATTTCTGAGTTGGTCTTCTTATTACCATCTGCGTCAACCTTAGCAGATTTAGGAAGCTGTGCTGAAATCTTGGTATTATTATCTTCATTAGCTAAATAATAATCGGCTACCATTTGCTTTGTTGGCTTTTCATCGGTAATCTTAATATAATTACTCAACGCATTTGAGATTTGATAAATCTGCGTAGTAGTAGTCGAGGCACTCTTAGTATAAGTAATGGCATTAGTTGCCTTATTTCCTACTAAGACACGCCCTTTAGCATCATACATTACCCCACGGGGCACTTGATTTGATACAACGGTTGAATCAGACTGTTGCACCTCTGCCTTAAAGCGAGAGCCATATACCAATTGCAAATATGCTAATTGACCTATCAGCATCGCAAAAAGCACGAGAATAACACCCAGAATGATTCGCATTCTTATTGGAGTTGAGGACTGCTTATTTGAACCAGTCCCACTATTTTTTCTAAAATAATCCACGTAAATCGTCCCTTACTAAAACTGTATGTATTTTAACAAAAACTGAACGTTAATTCTACGATTCTGAACGGAGCTTAGATAAATTTTAATATGAACAAATATTTTAAAACACTTAAGCTAAATTTCAATACAGAAAGACTGCTTTACATCATCAGTTTCATTTTACCAGGCCTAATTTTCTTAAGTTATTTCTTTTATACCAAAAATGGCGTTTTAACTGTTGATTTAGGCCAGCAATATGTCGACTTTTTAGCCTATTTTAGAAGTAATCTATTTACTCACCCACTTAGGTTAATTTATTCATTTGCAAATGGCTTAGGTGGCTCAATGCTAGCAACAGATGCTTATTATCTGTCTAGTCCATTCAATTTATTACTATTTTTGGCACCGCAAAAATTCTTGCCTCAAATGGTATTGGTTATTATCGCAGCCAAAATAGCTACAGCAGGCTTAACTAGTTACTATTACTGGCGACAAAAAATCAATCATAATTTTTATGCTTTAGCAGCCAGCACCGCTTACGCTTTATCGGGCTACACCATCGCCAACCATTTTAATTTGATGTGGCTAGATTCAGTATTGCTTTTGCCACTATTAATTGATGCAATTGACCGATTACTCGTAAATAAAAAGAATCATCTAGTATTAATTACCTTTTTATTGTGGTTCACCAATTTTTACACAGCATATATGGCTTTAGCCTTTGGACTGCTTTATCTATTAAGCCAACTATTTTTCCATAATAAAAAAAGCTGGTGGCCTCTTTTCTGGGAATATCTTAAAAAGAGTATCTTTGGTTCATTTTTAGACGCCTTTATGCTACTTCCTGTCGCAAGCGAAATGCTTCAAGGAAAGGCAACTTCAAGCGCAGATTGGTCTTTAGGCTTTCAATTCACTCCATACAATGAATTAGCCAAATTAGCAGACGGTGCATATAACTTCCATGAAATGCAGGAAGGGATGCCCAACATTTATATTGCTCTGCCCTTTTTAATAATTGCTATCTTTTATTTCTTAAGTAGAAAAATTGATTGGCAACATAAGCTAGCTAATGGCTTATTACTAATATTTCTGATCTTTTCTTTATTCTGGACACCACTTGTATTGATCTGGCACTTAGGTCAATTCCCAGTCTGGTATCCAGGGCGCTTCTCTTTTGTATTAATCTTTTTTGCACTAAACCTAGCAATAATTGCCTTGAATCAGCGTGAAAAAATAAGATTCTGGCAAATAGGCATTCTAATTCTATTATCAATTGGTTTAATTACCTTCATCACGCTCAATGCCAAATCATTCGCTTTTTTAAATCAAAATGCACAAACAGCTACAGCTACATTTTTGGCCTTAGGTATTCTCTTTATCGGCTTTATCTACAACAAAAGCAACTTTGCAGCTCCGTTCTTTTGTCTGATCATTGAGCTAGAAGTCATCATCAACTTAGTACTATCTTTGAACAATTTAGCCTACCAAAATAATGTAGACTATCAAAACTTCGTTCAAAATACTAAGCAAGTTACTCAATATACTCAAAACCATGATGATAACTTATATCGAACAGAAAAGACTTTCTATCGCTCAGATGATGACCCATTCAGTGCAAATTACTACGGTCTTAGCACTTTCAACTCAATTTCCAATCAAAATGTTCTAAACTTATTAAACAATCTAGGCTTCGTCAATAATAGTAATTCTTACACCAACTTTGGTGGCACACCTATTAGTGATGATCTCTTTGGCATTAGATATTATATTTTGCCCAACGAAGATATCACGCCACTTAAAGCTAAAAAGCAAATGAAATATGATAATCGAAACAATCGAATCGACGTAAGCGACTATGATATTAATAAGCGCTTTAAGCAATTGATTTTAATGAAAAATAATTATGCTCTACCTCTTTTATTCTTAACACCAAAATCAACTGAAAAGATTAAGTTTGATTCTAACAACATTACAGGTAATCAAAATAAATTCTTTACAGCTGCTACAGGAATTAAAGAAAAGCTATTTTTCAACGTAATCTGGCCTGATCCAGAAAAAATCAACGTTTCAAGCTGGGATGGCGGCTGGATGCAATATACCAAAAAGAATAAAGCCAAAGAAGCAAGAGTTATCTTTAACTTTAAGCCTAATACCGACGATTCATATTATCTTGAATTACCTGGTGATATCGATGACAATTCAATCGATTTGACTGTTAATGGCAATAGAATTAACACCAGCGTACGTGATCAAAATGCTCGTTTAATTAATTTAGGCAGCCGTCAACGAGGTCAAAGAATTCATATAGTCTTTACGCTTAAAGGCAATGAATTGAATTTAAATGCAGCCAATCTTTGGCGTTTAAACACTAAGAAGCTTGAACAGACAATGCTGACATTTAAACAAAAACAGCCTCACTTTAAACAGACTTCTGCTTTAGTGCTTAGATCTAATTCATTTACTACTAAAAAAGCAGTCACAATGAATTCTACTATTCCTAACAATTTTAATTGGCTAGTTTTAGATAATGGTCATGTAGTTCATAAAAATAAAACGCTTTTTATGAATGCCTTCTTGAATTTCAAATTGGATAAAGGAACACATAAAATCACCTTAATTTATGTTCCATGGCTATTCTTATTTGGCATAATTATCAGTTTATTAACACTATTTATCTATTCAAGGATTAGAAAATAATGAGTGTTAGCGCTAACAGCAAAAATAATACTAGACCTGTACTATCAAAATGTAATAAAATGTATACGTTATCATTCGGATAAATTAATATAGAAGGAAGATTAAGAATATGGCTCTTAAATACCAAATTGGTGTCGATGCAGGTGGTACTCACTCAACTGCAATCGCATATGACGAAAATGGCAAAGAACTTGGTCGTGCCGAAGGCGGTCCAGGTCAAATCAATGCTGACTACGAAGGCGGAATTAAAAACATTTCCGATACTATCAATGAATTGTTAGACAAGATTGACGGCGACTGCATGCGCGTTTTAGTTGGTATTGCCGGTCTTTCTGTTGTAGGTAACGCTCCAGAAGTTGCTGCAACTATTTCATCAAGAATCAACAACTTACCAACTCGTGCTATTACTGACTCACTGTTAGCACTTTACGCTGGTCTTGAAGGCGATGACGGTGCTTTAGTTATTGCCGGTACTGGTTCTGTTTACAACGGCTTACAAGACGGTCACTTGATTGCTGTAGGTGGTTACGGCAACATCTTAGGTGACGAAGGTTCAGGCTACGCTATTGCTCGTTCAGCTATGCAATCAGCTCTTCTTAGCTGGGACAAGCGTGAACACAACTCACTTATCGATATGTTCACTAAGTTGTTTAACGTTGAACACATGGATGAATGTAACGCTAAGTTCTACAAGATGTCTAACCCAGAAGTTGCTGGTATGGCAGTTCACGTTGCTAAACTTGCTGACAAGGGTGACGAAGATGCAACTAAGATCATTAAGGAACAAGCTCATCTTTTAGCTCGTGACATCATCATCGGTTTAGATCGTTACGAAGATCCAAAGCCAATGAAGATTGCTTTAACTGGTTCTGTTTTAGCTAACAACGACATGCTTAGAGGCCTTGTAGAAGACGAAGTCAAGGAAAAGTATCCTGATGCAGTCTTCTCAATTTCTAACGGTGAAAACGCTCGTGCCGTATTATTCGACAAGAGTAAGGACTACCGCTACTTCACTAACCACGAAGATCGTTAATTCAAATTCTGATAGTTACACAAAAAAGAGATCGAAGAAATTTCGATCTCTTTTTATTTTACCAATATTTTTCTAGTGGTGAATTATCACGCCCATTACGCGTTTGGTATAAATGCTCCTTCACGATTTCAGTTAAAACTTCAGCTAATTTATCAATTTGCTCAACTGTCGCATATTCATAGCGACCATGATAATTTCCACCACCATTAAATAAATTAGGTGTAGGAATTCCTTTTTGCGTAATAAAGTTACCATCAGTGCCGCCTCTAAAAGTTTGAATATGAGGTTTAATCCCTAGCTTTTTATAAGCATCCAGAGCCAAGTTAACCACATACGGCTGATCTTTAATGACGTTATAGATATTTTCATATTGACGTCGCATCTTTAATGAAAAACGATCGCCATATTTTTCGTTTAATTGAGCTACGATGTCTTTAATCAATTGTTCTTTAGCCGTAAATTTATCCCAATCAAAGTCACGAATAATCAAACTAATATCAGCATGATCAACTGATCCTGTAGCATTCAATACTAAAATAAAGCCATCATGGTTTCTAGATTTTTCTGGCACTTCATTTTTAGGCAATTGATCTAGAAAATCATTCATTAATGTTGTTGCATTAACCATTAAACCGTAAGCTTCACCTGGATGGACCACTGTACCCTTAATATGAATTTGTGCTTCAGTTGCATTGAAAGTTTCATATTCAAAATCACCTGGGCGTCCATTTTCCAAAGTATAAGCAAGTTCTACTCCAGGGAAATCATTTGGATCAAAACGACGACCACCATAGCCAATTTCTTCATCAGGACCAAAGCCGATATAAATATCTCCATGCTCGATTTCAGGGTGTTCAGTTAGATATTTGAGCATCCCTAAAATTCCAACTATCCCCGCCTTATCATCTGTTCCAAGTAAAGTATGACCATCCGAAGTGATTAAGGTTTCACCTTTGCAACTAGCTAATGCAGGGAACTCTTTGGGATCAAGATAAATGCCCTCTTTTTCATCGAGTACTACTTTTTTACCGTCATAATTGCGATGTACTTGCGGATGAATATTTTCAGCATTAAAGTCGGCTGTGTCAATATGAGAAAAGAAACCAATTGGTGTTACTTCATCAGTCACATTTTTCTTCAAGTGCCCAATTGCAAAAGCAGTCTTTTCATTGTAATAAGCTTCCAAGCCTATATCTTGCAACTGTTTTGTTAATTCTTTTCCCATCTTCACTTGCCCTATAGAAGTTGGCACTTGATCATGCTTTTCTTCATAAGAACGCGTATTTTGCTTTGCATAATGGATGAATGTTTTTTCAAGAAAATCTAAATCGTAAAAGGACATATTTGTTTCACCTATCTCTTAAATTAAATCTTGTTAATTTAATTTTCATTTTACATTTATTTTATTAAAAATAAAATGGATTTCATGAAAAAATATTCCTTAAAGAACTTAATCACTATAAATTAAAAGTATTTGAACCTTGTTCAGATAGTTTTTTAATGTATTCCTTTGGATTGGCTTCAATACCTTTGCGATCAATTCTAGAACTTACTAGCCCAATTGAATTCATAAATGACCAAATTGAGACTGGACCAGCATACTTAAAACCATCTTTTTTCATTTGTCTAGCTAAAGCGTCACCTTTTTCCGATGTCGCTCCAAGTTCAGCCAGCTTCTTAACATTTCTTCTTTCTTGCTTATACGCCACTTGTGACCAAAAATAATTGTCTAAAGACCCATATTCTTTTTGAATTTTTACAGCCACCTTAGCGTTCCATATAACTGCTTTAAGCTTTCTGCGGTTACGGATCACTCCTTTATCTTGAAGTAAACGTTCCACATCCTCATCATTCATTTGAGCTATTTTCTCTATATCCCAATCATGAAAAACTTTAGTTAGATGCGGATATTTAATAAAAGATGCATGCCAATTTAATCCTGCCGCAAACATCCCAATAATATATTGCTCAAAAATATTCCGATCATTATGAGGAGGAATTCCCCATACATCATCTTCATAATGCTTATACAACGGATTTTTAGCATAATACTTGTGAGTTGGATCATCTGAAAACCATTCTATCTCTGCCAAATTAATTCTCCTTTTATAGATTTTATCTTCAAAATAACTGGCGCATGATCACGCCTTTTTCCAGTATCAAGTGGACCAGATTCTATTATTTTTGACTTCAATTCTTGGCTAACGAACCAATAATCTAATCGAATTCCCTGGTCAATTTGTTTAGGAATGTTGGATGCCCACCAAGTTGCAGAATTTGCATTATTTGGTTTAACTGCATACGCGTCAATTAATCCGAGTTTAATCAAATTACTATACTGGTCTTCAAACTTTTGTACCGCTCTTTTATTTCTTGTAAAAGATTGCCCTATTATTGGTAAAATTACTAAATCACCTGTAAGTAAAAGTGGTTTATCAGTACTAAGCATAACCAAATATTCAGTTAATTCTTTCATCCAGTGATCGTATTGTTTTTCTTTATGAAATTCATAATGCGGTACATAAGAATTAACAAGATAATATTTTTCAAATTCTAAGACAAGCAAGCGACCTTCATTATCTAAATTTTGATCATCAATTTTGGGCTTAATGATCTTTAATGGCTTTAGTTTGGGTGAATATAAAAATAGAACACCGCTATATTTCAATTTAGCCGGTTTTTGGGAAGAACGCCAGACCATATGATAGTCAGAAAAATATTTATTTAAACAGGCGATTTCTTTATTAGTTGGCCCTGCCGGACTTATCTTTATTTCTTGAAAACTAATAACATCATAATTCTGCTGACTAATTTTCTTTAAAACACTTCGTGATTGAATTGCACGTTCACTTTTCGAAAAAAACAGCGAATTTAATGAACCAATGTTCCAATTTAATAATTTCAAATAATCATCCCTAACATGATTTATTTTTCATTTATTAACTCAATAGCCGAGTCAGCAAGATGATCTAATAAATCCAATTTATTTTTCCAATCATCAGAAAATAGAATCCAAGAAGCCGCACCCATTAAGGAGCCAATGAACATTCTTGCAGTATCCATATTGTTAGGCAGATCATGAAAAATTTCTTTAGCTACAATTGATGCAAATCTATTTAATAATTGTTCAGAAAATTGATCATGTCCGCTATTATAAATATTCATATTTACTAATTCGGTGATCAACATATATTCACCAACATTTTTTAATAATGAATTTTTATAAGCTGCCATAAATATTCTTATTTTTTCTTCTGGATCTTTTTGATTATTTAGCTTTTGAGCTAACTGAGACAAAAAATCCGACATCACATTGTCAATAACTACTTTTAACAAATTCTCTTTAGAATCAAAATAATAACGAATTTGACTTGGTACCACATCTGCTTTTTTAGCAATTTCACGAACGGAAACATTAGGATAACCTTTTTTAGAAAACAATTCCGTGGCTGCAGTAATAATGCTTAATTTCTGTGTTTCAATTTTAGACATATTCTTATTTCCTTATAAAAATATTTATCTTAATTCGTACAATGTACGAATCGACTGTAAGAAAAAGAACTGAATAATAATTCAGTTCTAAAAAACGATAAACTATCCGTTTTTTACTTATTCTTCAATTGATCAAGGTGCTCCTTAATCTTATCAGCTGCAGCTTGAAGCTTTTCGCGTTCACTTGAAGTAAGCTTTAATTCAACTACTTGTTCAATACCGTCGCGGCCGATAATTGCAGGATAGCCAATGTAAGTCTTGTATTCTGGGTTATAAACAGATACAGGAGCAAATAAGCGAGCATCTGAAAATACAGCTTGGATTAAACGTGTTGCACAAGTTGCAATAGCATAGCTAGTGTAGCCCTTACCGTTAGCAACAACAAATGAATTCTTGTTAGGTTGCTTACTCAACTTCTTTTGTTCATTTTCACTAAATAATTGAATAGCAATCTTGTTGTTTACACGTACTGTTGACCAAGCAATAAATTGTGAAGAACCGTGTTCACCTAATACCCAGCCTTCAACGTTTCTTGGATCTTGATTAAGCTTTTCACCGACAATTCTTTGCATTCTAGCAGTATCTAGGAAAGTACCAGTACCAAAAACTTGGTTCTTAGATAAACCAGTAGTTTCTTGCAAAATTTGAGCAACTGCATCACATGGGTTGGAAATATTGATCAATACACCCTTGAAGCCAGAATTCTTGATCTTTTCTCCGACTTCTTTAGCATTCTTAGCGTTAAGTTCAAATTCGCCAAAACGATCACCAGTCTTAACACTAGCAGCAATATCACCAAAAGCAGTTACAACGATGTCAGCATCTTTTAATTCATGCCAGTCTTGCATAGTTACACGAACATAGTAATTGTTTCTAGCTAATGTATCGTGTAAATCATTGTATTCAGCAGCTACCTTATCTTCATTTTTATCAAGCAAAACTAATTCATCAGCAATGCCGTGAGTAAACAAAGTATATGCTACAGTCGCACCAACGTGGCCTAAGCCAATAATACCTACTTTTCTCATAAGGAATCCTTTCTCGTATTATATAAATCGAAATAAGTCATATTGTGATAATTAATCAAATTAGTAT
>NZ_CABUIW010000028.1 GCF_902491705.1 uncultured Lactobacillus sp.
AAGGAAAAATATATCTTTCTGGTATGTAGAAAATACATAAGCTTCTACATATTTCTATGTTTTATATAGCAGGGCACCATCATGGCCGATGAAGTTAAATTAAGCAAATTAATTCGAGACAATAAGAGTATTCTTGAGATTTATCAAGGTGAAGAATATATCAAAGATAAGGAAGTTCTAGTCTCAGATATTTATCGTCCAGGACTAGAATTGACCGGTTATTTTGATTTCTATCCTGCACAACGTATTCAGCTTCTAGGAAGAACTGAAATTTCTTATGCGGCTCGACTTGATCATGATATTAGAAAACATGTCTTTACTAAGATGGCTACCAAAGCCACTCCATGTTTTTTAATTTCACGTTCACTTCCAGTTCCAGATGAATTGGCAGAAGCTGCTGAAGAAGCGCATATTCCAATTTTGCATACTAGTGAATCAACAACATATATTTCTAGTATCATGACTGAGTACTTGCGTGCACGTCTTGCCAAAAGAACCAGTATTCACGGTGTATTAGTCGAAATTAAGGGTATGGGTGTGCTTTTAACAGGTGCTTCTGGTGTTGGTAAATCTGAAACTGCTTTGGGCTTAGTTCAAAGAGGGCACAGATTGATTGCAGATGACCGAGTAGATGCCTTTCAAAAAGACCACAATACGGTTATAGGTGAAGCACCTAAGATTTTGAAGCACTTGATGGAAATTAGAGGAATCGGCATTATTGATGTCATGAACTTGTTTGGTGCTGGTGCCGTTAAAAATAGAACTGAAATTCAATTAGTAATTAATTTGGTTAACTGGGATCCTAAAGCTAATTATGATCGACTAGGTTTCCAAGAAAATACGCGTGAAATCTGTAATGTGGCCATTCCACAAGTTAATATTCCTGTTAAAGTAGGACGTAACATCGAAATTATCATTGAAGTAGCTGCAATGAACTTCAGAGCTAAAAAGATGGGCTATGATGCAACTCAAACCTTCGATAATAATTTAACTAGTCTAATTTCAGAGCACTCTAAAGAGGATACAAATAAGGTGCATCATGATGACTAGATTAGTAATTAATCCGGTAGCATTTCAGTTAGGCAATTTGAGTGTCAAATGGTATGGCATAATCATGGCAGTGGCTATTGTTTTAGCTACTTTCATGGCAATTAACGAAGGAAAAAAGAGACAAATTATCTCTGATGATTTTGTAGATTTGCTTTTATGGGCTGTTCCACTTGGCTATGTTGGTGCACGAATTTACTATGTTATCTTTGAATGGGGCTATTATTCACAGCATCCTGACCAGATAATTGCTATTTGGAATGGTGGGATTGCTATTTACGGTGGCTTGATTGCTGGTCTGATAGTTTTATTGGTATTTTGCTATAAACGAAACCTGCCACCATTTTTAATGTTAGATATCATCACACCAGGAGTAATGGCTGCCCAAATCTTGGGACGCTGGGGCAATTTTGTTAATCAAGAAGCCCATGGTGGACCAACTACATTGCATTTCTTGCAAAGCCTGCACTTGCCTGAATTTATTATTCAGCAAATGAAGATTAATGGAACTTATTATCAACCTACATTTTTATATGAATCATTTTTTAATTTGATTGGGTTGATTTTGATCTTATCATTGCGTCATAAAAAACATGTTTTTAAACAGGGTGAAGTTTTCATGACGTATCTTCTTTGGTATAGTGTAGTTAGATTCTTTGTTGAAGGAATGAGAACTGATAGCCTATACATTTTTGGTATAATACGTGTATCACAGGCATTAAGTTTAGTCCTCTTTATTGCTACAATTATTTTATGGATTTATCGACGTAAAGTTGTTAAACCTAAATGGTATTTAGAGGGTAGCGGATTGAAATATCCGTATACAAGAGATTAGATTATTAAGAAGACAAGTTTAGAAAGATAGAGAGATAAAAATGACAAAGATTGCAGTTTTAGGTAACGGTTCATGGGGTTCAGTATTAGGCTCAATGTTGGCTGATAATGGCAATGACGTAACTTTTTACGGTAACATTGATAGCGTTAATGAAGAAATTAATGCTAAGCACACTAACAGTCACTACATGAAGGACTGGAAATTAAATGAAACTACTAGAGCAACTGGTGATTTGGAAGAAGCTCTTGATGGTGCAGAATTAGTATTATTTGTTTTACCAACTAAGGCCGTTAGAATTGTGGCTAAGAATGTTCGCAAGGTTTTGGATAAGACCGGCAACAAGCCACTTTTAGTAACTGCTACTAAAGGTATCGAACCAGGTACTAAGAAGTTAATTTCTCAAATTTTAACTGAAGAAATTTATCCTAACGACGAAGATAAGATCGTAGCTATTTCTGGCCCAAGTCACGCAGAAAACGTAGCTCAAAAGGACTTGACTGCTATTGCATGTGCTTCAACTGATGAAGAAAATGCTAAGAAGGTTCAAAAGATTTTCTCAAATGATTATGTTCGTTTCTACACTAACGACGATTTAATTGGTGTTGAAGTCGGTGGTGCCGTTAAGAACGTTATCGCTATTGCCGCAGGTATCTTGGTAGGTCAAGGTTACGGCGATGATGCTAAGGCTGCACTTATGACTAGAGGTTTAGCAGAAATTACTCGTTTAGGTGTTAACTACTTTGGTGCTAAGCCAATGACCTTCTCAGGTTTATCAGGTATTGGTGACTTGATCGTAACTTGTACCTCAGTTAACTCACGTAACTGGCGTGCTGGTAAGCAAATCGGTGAAGGTAAGAGTCTTGATTACGTACTTAAAAACATGGGTCAAGTTGTTGAAGGTGCAACTACTGTTAAGGCAGTTCATGAACTTTGCGAAGAAAAGAATATCGATATGCCAATCAGTGAAGCTATCTACCGCGTTCTTTACGAAGACACAGATGTAGCTAGCGAAATTAAAAAGATGATGGGCAGAGAACCTAAGTCTGAAATTCGTTTATAATTTGTAAGCAAAACAATTGCAAAAATTTAAATCTATAGTATTATTTACTTATAAAAAGTAAGTAGAGGAGAAAGATTATGGCCGATAAATATGATGCAATTGTTATTGGTGCGGGCCCTGGTGGTATGACAGCTGCCTTATATGCTACACGTGCCAACTTAAATGTATTAGTACTTGATCGTGGTCCTTATGGCGGACAAATGAACAATACTGATGCAATCGATAACTACCCTGGTTTTACAGAGATCAAGGGTCCAGAACTTAGTCAAAAAATGTACGATACTTTGATGAAGTTTGAACCTGATTATAAATATGGCAACGTCCAATCTGTTGAATTAGATGGGGATGAAAAAGTTGTCAAAACTGATGATGGTAAAGAATATCGTGCACCAGTTTTGATTATTGCCACTGGTTCAGACCACCGTCATTTGAATGTTCCAGGCGAAGAAGAATATTCAGGTAGAGGTGTTTCATACTGTGCAGTCTGCGATGCCGCATTTTTCAGAAATGAAGATGTCCTTGTCGTTGGTGGTGGCGACTCAGCTATTGAAGAAGGAATTTATCTTTCACAATTAGCTAAGAGCGTTACTGTGATTCACCGTCGTGATCAATTGCGTGCACAACCTACTTTGCAAAAACGTGCTTTTGCAAACAAGAAGATGAAGTTCGTTTGGAATGCTCAAACAGAAGAAATTCTTGGTGATGGCACTCGCGTAACTGGCATTAAATATCGTGATAAAGAAACTGGCGAAGAAAAAGTAATTAAAGGTGCTGGTGTATTTATCTACGTTGGAGTTTTGCCACAAACTAAGCCATTTGAAAATTTAGGCATTTTGAATGAACAAGGCTGGATTCCTACTAACGATCATATGGAAACAAAAGTACCTGGTATTTTTGCTTTAGGCGATGTTCGTGATAAAGATTTGCGCCAAATTGCAAATGCTGTTGGTGAAGGTAGTGTAGCTGGACAAGCCACATATAATTATTTACAAGATTTAAAAAACTAATTCAAATTTTAACATTGTGAAAATAAGACTAGACTTTTTTTGCGCCATAATAATAAGTGATATATAATTATAACCAAAGGATCAACTTATTTGCTATCAAAGTAAGCGCTTCCTTGTTTTGCAGTAATCGTAATTTTTAATTTTGGAGAAAGCAGTATGGGTAAAAATAATGGAGGTTAAACAACGTATTAAAAAATTTGCTTCGGGCAATGAATTATATCTTCAAGAAATACTTGGTTGTCATTATGAAGATAACGCTTATGTTTTTCGAGTGTGGGCTCCGAATGCACAAAGAGTATGGGTAGTTGGGGATTTTAATGATTGGGGTAAGTCATTAGAAATGAAGACTACTGAAGATGGTGTGTGGGAGTTAAAAACTAATTTACCTCAAGAGGGCCAACTTTATAAGTTCTTAGTTAAACAAGCAAATGGCCGCGAAGTGATGAAAATGGATCCGATGGCGATAGAACTTGAACCAAGACCTGGTAATGCAGCCGTAATTACAAAACTTCCTAATAAAAGTTGGTATGACGGTGCATGGCTAGGAAGAAATAAACGGTCTAATCATTTTGCTCGGCCAATTAATATTTATGAAGTACATGCCAGTTCATGGAAAAGACATGCAGATGGGTCTCTGTATACTTTGAAGGATTTGCAAAAAGAATTAATTCCTTATGTTAAAAAGCAAGGCTTCAATTATATTGAATTTTTGCCATTAACAGCCCATCCACTAGATGCTTCCTGGGGCTATCAGACAATTGGATATTATGCTCTAGAGAGAACTTATGGTACACCACAAGAATTACAAGATTTTGTTGAAGCGTGTCATAAAGAAAATATTGGTGTTTTATCCGATTGGGTACCAGGACACTTTTGCATTAACGATGATGCTTTAGCTTATTACGATGGCACGCCATGCTATGAATTTAGTGAAAAATGGCGAGCAGAGAATAAAGGATGGGGCGCACTAAACTTTGATTTAGGAAAACCTGAAGTGCAGTCCTTTTTACTTTCAAGCGCTCTATTTTGGCTGGAATTTTATCACTTAGATGGTTTAAGAGTTGATGCAGTTTCTAACATGATCTATCGCGATTATGATCGTGCAGATGGTGAATGGAAGCCAGATAAATTCGGTGGAAATCGTAACTTAGAAGGAATCGACTTTTTACAAAAACTGAATCGTACGATTAAAGGTATTCATCCAGAATGCTTAATGATCGCCGAAGAAAGTTCAGCTCAAGTGAAAATCACTGGGCGAATAGAAGACGGCGGCTTAGGCTTTGACTTCAAATGGAACATGGGTTGGATGAATGATATTTTGCGTTTCTACGAAATGGACCCATTGTTCAGAAAATTCAATTTCAATTTAGCTACCTTTTCATTTATGTATCGAATGAGCGAAAACTTTATTTTGCCTTTATCTCATGATGAAGTGGTTCATGGTAAACGCAGTTTAATGAATAAGATGTTTGGCGATCGTGATAAACAATTTGATCAATTACGTAATTTGCTTACATTGCAGATGACTTATCCAGGTAAAAAGCTTTTATTTATGGGCAGTGAATTTGGCCAATATCTTGAATGGCGCTTTAATGAAGGTCTTGATTGGGGCGAATTAAGCGATGAATTAAACAGTAAGATGCAACGTTTTGATCAAGAATTAAATGAATTTTACTTGAATGAACCATCCTTATGGCAGTTGGAACAAAGAGAAGATTCTGTTCGTATTATCGACGCTGATAACAAGGACGAGTCAGTTTTGTCGTTTATTCGTCAAGGCAAAACTAGACATGACTTTTTAATCGTCATTTTGAACTTTACACCAGTTGAGCGAAAAGAATTTAAGGTTGGCGTGCCGTATAAAGGAAAATATCGTGAAGTATTTAATAGTGCCAGAAAAAAGTATGGTGGTAAGTGGGATAAAGCCGATCAACATATGGATACCATTGATAAAGGAATTAAAGACTTTAAATATCAAATCAAGTTAGATTTACCGGGCTTTAGCGCAGTAATTTTAAAGCCGATAGATGTTCATATAAAAAGAAGAACTAGTAAAAAAAGTAAATAATTAAGGAGAAACACTAATGACTAACAAAATGTTGGGCTTGATTTTAGCAGGAGGAAAAGGAACAAGGCTAGGTAAGTTGACTAGCGATCAAGCTAAACCAGCTGTGCCATTCGGAGGCCGGTATAGAATCATTGACTTTACTTTAAGCAATTGTGCCAATTCTGGTGTGAGAAATATTGGTATTATTACGCAATACCAGCCATTACTACTTAATAAACATATTGGTAATGGTGCTAGTTGGGGCTTAGATGGGTTAGATGCAAGTGCTACTATTTTGCAGCCATATACTGATAATTCCGGCAGTAGATGGTTTGAAGGAACTGCTCATGCGATTTACCAAAACATCGATTATATTGACAGTCAAGACCCAGAATATGTATTGATTCTTTCAGGTGACCATATTTATAAGATGGATTATGAAGCCATGCTTGAAGATCATATTAAGAATAAAGCTTCTTTGACTGTAGCGGTAATTGATGTGCCAATGGAAGAAGCACCACGCTTTGGAATTATGAATACTGATATTAGTGGCAGAATTACCGAATTTGAAGAAAAACCAGAACATCCAAAGAGTAATCATGCTTCAATGGGAATTTACATTTTTAACTGGAAGAGATTGCGTGAAGTATTAACTACAGCATTTACCACTAACGATGACATGCTCGATTTTGGTAAAAATGTTATCCCATATTATTTAAAGAGTGACGAGCGAGTATTTGCATATCAATTCTCTGGTTACTGGAAAGATGTAGGTACAATCGATTCACTTTGGGCAGCCAACATGGAATTCTTAGATGGCAGTGATGGCCTTAACTTGCATGATCGTTCATGGAGAATTTTTTCTAAAAACCCAATTGATCCTGTACAAGTAATTACAGAAAACGCTGAAGTTAATAATTCAATGATTGTAGATGGTTGCTATGTAGACGGAACCATTAATCATTCGATTTTGTCGACAAATGTAAGTGTACAACAAGGATCCCAAATTTCTGATTCAGTAATTATGCCAGGGGTAAAAATTGGTAAAGATGTCGTAATTAAATACGCTATTGTTGGTGAGAATGCTCAAATCGGGGATGGAGCAGTAATCGAAGGAACTAGAGACGAAATTAAAGTGATAGGTAATTCAGAAAGAATTGGAGTATTGCCAAATGAAAACTAATAAAATGGCTGCAATTTTTAGTAATCAACATGAGTATAATGAATTACACCCATTAACCGATGAACGTTCATTATCTACTTTGTACCTTGCGGGTAAATATCGAATTATGGATTTTCCCCTTTCAAGTATTGTAAATGCAGGGATTAACAACGTATATACCCTAATCAGTCAAGAAAAAGTCAGATCATATCTTGACCACTTAGGTGGTGGCAAAGAATGGGGACTAGACACAATTGGGTCATATGAGTATCTTGATTTTTACCAAAAATTACTTCAAAGTCAGACCAATGGTGAAGAATATTTTGATGATTTGATCACCTTTTTGACAACAGCTAAGATGCCATATACTGTCTTTATGGAAAATAAATTGGTTGCAAACGTTGATTTGCAATCAGTGCTGCATTTCCATCAAGAAAATGGCAATCGTATCACTGCTGTGTTTAAGCGCGTAGGTAGAGAAAGTATATCGCCGGATGACCAATTGTATATTATGGATGAAGAAAACACCATTTTATCTTGTCAACAAGCTATAGATACACAAAGCCAGAATCGTTATAACTTAGGGCTGAATATTTATATTGCAGATACTCCATGGCTAATTTCCGAATTGAAAAAAGCACAAAAAGTTGGTGCATCAATTGATCTTGGACAAAGATTCGCTAGCTTAGCGGCAAAATATCGCACTAATGCATATGAATACACAGGTTATTTGCATAATATTCATGACATAAAAAGCTATTATGATGCCAACATGGAGATGCTTGATAAGAAAAAGAACGATTCTCTTTTACGTGGTAATCAAAGAATTATTACTCGAATTAGAAACGAAGTTGGCACATATTATACTGTTTCATCAAAAGTTAAGAACTCTTTACTAGCAACAGGATGTAGAATAAGTGGGACAGTAGAAAATAGTATTCTTTCAAGAAGAATAGATGTTGCTAAAGATAGTAAATTAAGCAATTCAATTGTGATGGCTGGTTGTAAATTAGAATCAGGCAGTAAGGTTGAATGTGCAATTTTAGATAAAAATGTAGTAGTAAAAGAAAATGTAGTTGTGAAGGGAACCCCAGACAATCCAGTGGTTGTTAAAAAAGGTGACGTTTTAACTAAAGATTTAATCGTTGAATAAGGAGACATTGTGCGAGTTTTATTTACAGGTGCTGAATGTGCACCATTTTTTAAGACAGGTGGTCTAGGCGACGTATTAGGAGCTTTGCCTAATCAATTAGCTAAGGAAGGCGTCGACGTTGGCGTTGTTATTCCTTTGTATCAAGATTTGCCTGAAAAGTATCGTAAGAAATTGGAATACCAAGGTAACTTTATTGTCCCTGTTGGCTGGCGTAATCAGTATTGCGGTATTTTCACTTTAAAACGTAATGGAGTAACTTACTTCTTTGTTGATAATGAATATTACTTCAAGCGTCCAGGAATTTATGGCTACTACGATGATGGCGAAAGATTCGCGTTCTTCCAACAAGCAGTCATTATGATGATGGAGCGTTTTAACTTTATTCCTAATATCTTGCATTGTAATGATTACCACACTTCATTCATTCCATTCTTGCTTCATGAAAAATGGGGCTTTGTTGACGCATATAAAGGTATTAAAACTATCTTGACTATTCATAATCTGGAATTTCAGGGTAAGTATAATGCTAAAACATTGCCTGATTTCTTTGGAATGGACTTTAGCTGGTTTGATAGCGGTATTGTTCGAATGGATAATGACGTTAACTGGATGAAGACAGGCATTTTATATGCTGATCGTGTGACTACAGTTAGTCCAACATATGCTCAAGAAATTCAAACACCAGAATTTGGTCAGGGCTTAGATGGTATTTTGAGAATGTGCTCACACAAATTGACTGGGATTTTAAATGGGATTGATTTTGAAAAATATAATCCTAAGACTGATCCAGATATTAAGGCAAATTATAGTGTTTACCATTTACATAAAAAGGTTAAGGACAAGATTGCACTTCAAAGAGAAGTTGGACTTCCAGTTAAGCCAGATATTCCTTTAATTGGTATGGTTTCACGGTTGACTGCTCAAAAGGGATGCCAATTGCTTCTTGATGAGTTAGACAATATTCTGCAATTCAACGTTCAAATGGTCATTTTGGGTAATGGTGATCCATATTATGAGCATCGCTTAGTTGAAATAGCTGATAGATATCCAAATAAATTAAAGGTTATTTTGGCATTTGATGTTAAGCTAGCACAAAAGATATATGCAGGAGCTGATAGCTTCTTGATGCCTTCAGCATTTGAACCATGTGGACTTTCACAATTGATTGCTTTGCGTTATGGAACTTTGCCAATCGTGCATGAAGTCGGTGGTTTAGCTGATACTGTTTGGATATACGATAAGACCAAGAATGAAGGCACTGGCTTTGGCTTTAAAGAATTTAGTGGCTATCAAATGGTGCAAGCAATAAAGAAGATGCTAGTTTTGTACCAACAAAAGAATAATTGGCTAAACATGCAAAAAATAGCGATGAAGTCAGACTTTTCATGGAAGAATTCTGCTGATAAATATAAGTGGATGTATGGAGAATTAATCGGTTAACAGTATGCAATTAACAAAAGAAGAATTTAAAGAACAACTAAAAAATAAATTAGATATTTATTTTGAAGAAGAGATTGATGAGGCTTCAAACAGTGAGTTATATACAGCATTAAGCGGCATAGTAAGAGATGGCTATGCCCCTCAATGGAGACGCACACGTATTTCCGAATCTAAAGAAGGAAAAAAGCAAGTTTATTACTTTTCAATAGAATTTTTGTCAGGAACTTTGCTTAAAAGTAACTTGTTAAACTTGGGCTGGCTAGATACTGCAAGAGAAGCTTTAGCTGATTTAGGACTAGATTTAGATAAAATCGCTGAAGCAGAACCAGACATGGCTTTAGGTAACGGTGGATTAGGTCGTTTAGCTGCGGCATTTATGGACTCTTTAGCATCAACTGGTTATACAGGTAACGGTAATGGTATTCGTTATAAATATGGATTATTTAAGCAAAAATTCGTTAATGGATATCAAAAAGAATTGCCTAATGATTGGCTTAAAAAAGATGATCACTGGGAAGTTAGAAGAGAAAGCAAATCTGTTTTAGTAAGATTCGGCGGAAAAGTTAATATGGTCGATGATAATGGCTGGTTGACGCCGCAATATGAAGGCGGAAGCGTTGTTAGAGCCGTGCCATATGATACTGCAGTTGTGGGTTATAAAGACGGCATCACTAACACGTTGAGATTGTGGGATGCAGAAATTCCACCAGAGGAAGAATTATCATATCCTACTATTTCAGATAGACGTCGAGTAGAAGACTTAACTTCAATTCTTTATCCAGATGATTCTAACTATGAAGGCCGCTTATTAAGATTAAAACAAGAGTATTTCTTTGTTTCAGCAGGTCTGCAGAGTATCTTGAATTATTACGTTAAAAAGCTTGGAAACAAAGATTTTACTAAGTTGCCAGACTATGTAGCAGTTCATATTAACGATACTCACCCAGCAATGGCCGTTGCAGAATTAATGCGCTTATTAGTTGATGAACATCGTGTAGATTGGGACACTGCTTGGAAGATTACTCTAAAAGTAATGTCTTACACTAACCATACGATTATGGCAGAGGCAATGGAAAAATGGGACATTAATATGATGTCTCAATTGTTGCCAAGAATTATGCAAATTATTACTGAAATTGATCGTCGTTATTGCGCTAGTTTAGCAGGTCAAGTTTCTGATGATGTAATTGAACGTACGAAGATAATTAAAAATGGCCAAGTTCAAATGGCTCATTTAGCTATTATTGGTTCACATTCAATTAACGGCGTTGCCGCTTTGCATACTCAATTATTGGAAACCAAAGTGTTAAAAGATTTCTACAATCTTTATCCAGAACGTTTCAATAATAAAACTAACGGCATTACTTTGCGTCGCTGGCTTCAAATTGCTAACCCAGAATTATCTGCTTTGCTTGATAAGACTATTGGCAAAGATTGGCGCAACAATAGTGACGAGATGCTTAACTTTGAAAAATTTTATAATGATACTTCAGTTTTGAACCGTATCGGTGAAATTAAGTTAGATAATAAAAAGAAGTTAGCTAAGTTCATTAAGGAACAAACAGGGATTGAAGTAGATCCTACTGCTATTTTTGACGTCCAAGTCAAGCGACTTCATGAATATAAGCGCCAAACTTTGAAGCTTTTGCATATTATCAAGTTATATCAAGATCTAAAAGCAGGAATTGATCATCCTAAGCGAGTAGTTATTTTTGGTGCTAAAGCCGCTCCAAGTTACGTCTTTGCTAAGCAAGTAATTAAGGTTATCAATGAAACAGCTAATATGATCAATAATGATCCAGATGTTAACGATAAGTTAAAAGTGGTTTTCTTGGAAAATTATGATGTTTCTTTGGCTGAAAAAATTATTCCAGCAGCTGACGTTAGTGAACAAATTTCAACCGCTACTAAAGAAGCTAGTGGTACTAGCAACATGAAATTAATGGCTAATGGTGCTTTAACTGTAGCTACAATGGATGGTGCAAATATTGAAATTAAAGACGCTGTTGGCGAAGATAATATTTTCTCATTTGGTTTAAATAAGGATCAAGTTTATAAATATTATGCTGAAAATTCATATCATCCAAGAGATTTGTATGAATCAGATGCAACAATGAAAAAGGCTGTTGATGCATTGACTGATGGAACAATTCCTAATTGTTTTGCGGAAGGACAAGCACTTGCCAATAATTTCTTGAAGGACAATGAACAATTCTTTGTCTTAGCTGATTTTGATGCTTACTTAAAGGCTCAAGAACAAGTAGAACAAGCATGGAAGCAAAAGCGTGCTTGGAATCAAATGAGTTTAGTAAATATTGCTCATTCAGAACGATTTGATGTTGATAAAACAATTGAACGATACGCTCAAGAAATTTGGCATTTACAAAAAGTTGATCGCTAATGGAAATAACTTATAATTCGTGGCAAAAGCAATATAAAACTCCTTTTGGCGCTATTCAAGCTGGCGAGACTGTTCAATGGTCGATAAAAGTGGATCAGCCAATTCAAGGCGCAGTGTTATGGCTGACTAAGACTCAAGAAACACCAGTAGCTTATCCAATGCACTATGATGAGCAAACTGGTATGTATACTGTTCAAGTAAAAATTAGTACTTCAGGGCTATACAATTATTATTTTGCTGTTAAACAAAATGAAAAAATAATTTATGTAGAACAGGGTCTGTTTGGCAAAGGTTGTGTAACTGAAAGCAGTAATCTAAATCAGTTCCAATTAACTTGTTATGATCAATCAGTCCCTAAAGTTGACTGGTATCAAAATGGAATAGTTTACCAGATTTTTCCTGATAGATTTGCTAATGGCAATCCACATGGTGAAGTCATAGGAAGAAAGAAAAACAGCTTTTTATATGCTACTAAAGAAGACACACCATACTACATTAAAAATAGTAAGGGAGAAATAGAACGCTGGGACTTTTTTGGCGGCAACTTAAAAGGAATTCAAAAAAAGATTCCTTACTTAAAGCAATTAGGCGTTACAGTTCTTTATCTCAATCCAATCTTTTTAGCGACAAGCAACCATCGATATGATACAAATGATTTCATGAAAATCGATCCGATGCTCGGGAGTGAAAAAGACTTAGCTGATTTAATTGAAGCTTTGCATAAAAATAATATGCATTTGATCTTGGATGGCGTATTTAATCATGTAGGAGTCGACAGCATTTATTTTCAAAAAGCAATCAAGGATCAAAACAGTCCATATTATTCATGGTTTAACTTCCAAGATTATCCTACGAAATATCAATCTTGGTGGGGAGTAAAATCTTTGCCAACGGTAAACAAAGATAATGCTAAGTATCAGGATCTTATTTATGGCAGTCACGGAGTGTTGACCAAGTGGAAAGCTGATGGTTGGCGTCTTGATGTGGCCGATGAATTGCCAATGTTCTTTTTACGAAATATTCGCACTCGACTAATTAAAGAAAATTGTCCGGTTTTAATCAGCGAAGTTTGGGAAGATGCATCAAATAAATTTGTAAATGGTGAATATCGCCCATACACAGCTGGGGACAATTTAATGGGTGTGATGAATTATCCATTGCGCAATTTTATTATTAGTTTGCTTTCAGCCAGAGACAGTACTATAGAAATTGGAGCATTCAATGATATTGCTTTACTCATTGAGCACTATCCAACTGAGTTTTTACATAGTTGCTTAAACAATATCGGCACTCACGATACAGCTAGAATTAAGACGGTATTGAATAATAATGAAAATTTGGTCACGATGGCCTTGGGCTTATTATTTATGATGCCAGGAGTTCCATGCATTTATTACGGCGATGAAGCAGGATTAATTGGTAAAAAAGATCCGGATAACCGTCGCTACTTCCCATGGGGACATGAAGATCAAAAATTAATCAATTGTGTCAGTGAATGGACAAAACTGCGTAAGCAAAATGAAGTATTAGTTACAGGTAAAATCGGTTTTATTCATTTATCACCAGGAGTAAATTGTATCGTCAGATATGATGATAAAGAATTAATGATGTATTGCATTAATTGTACTAGTGAAGATGTGGTGCCATCGCGTGAGAAAATTTCGTTTTATTGCTTGCCTGATGAAGTTATTGAGAAAGTTAAGACTGTTTTGGATCAAATACACCTTAAAGCACAAACTGATTTTCTTGAAAAATATCTTTATAGATAGATTAAATAATTTGAATATAAGTTTTATAATAATTAATGGATAATAGAAAATTTGATAGTAAAAAGACAGCGTTAATCCATCAATTACGTAAGTTTAATGAATAGAGGTCAAAATGGACGCTAAAGAAATTTATGAAGAATGGCAAAATGCTACTAATTTACCTGATTATTTAAAAGATCAATTAAATGAATTGGGTAAAGATGATAAATGGATTGAAGATGCCTTTGGTCAAGATATTAATTTTGGTACCGCGGGGATGCGTGGACGCCTTGAACCAGGTACTAATAGAATCAACTTATTCACTGTAGGCCGAGTTACTGAAGGTCTTGCTCGTTTAATTGAAGAAAATGGTGAAGAAGCTAAGAACCGCGGTGTAGCAATTTCTTTTGATTCAAGATATCACTCAAGAGAATTTGCAGAACATGCAGCAAGAGTACTTGGTGCACATGGTATTCATGTTTACTTGTTTGATGATTTAAGACCAACTCCAGAATTATCATATGCAGTTCGTCATTTGCACACTTTTGCAGGGATTAACATTACTGCTTCTCACAATGCTAAGCAATACAATGGTTACAAGGTTTATGGTGAAGATGGTGCTCAAATGGCACCAGAAAATGCCGATCGTTTGTTTAGCTACGCTCAAAAAGTAACTGATATTTTTGGTGTTAAAGCTGCACCAGTTAAAGAACTTCGTGCAAACGGCACTTTGCAATTAATTGGTGAAGATGTAGACGAAGACTACTTAAACGAATTAAAGCAAGTTACTGTTGACCCAGAAATGGTTAAGGCAAATGCTGATAAGTTAAAGATTATCTACACTCCACTTCATGGTACTGGTAAGATGCTTTACGATCGTGCCTTTAGACAAGGTGGATTTGATAATGTGATTCCTGTTCCAAGTCAATCAATTATTGATCCAGAATTTCCAACAACTATTAAGCCTAACCCAGAATACCGTGATGTTTTTGAACCAGGCTTCAAGTTGGCAGACAAGGTTAATGCTAATGTAATCATTGCAACTGACCCAGACGCAGATAGAATGGGTGCAGCTGTGAGAACTTCTAATGGTGACTTCCAAGTATTAACTGGAAATCAAATTGCAACTCTTATGGCATATTACTTACTTGCTCACCTTAAAGAAAATGGTAAGTTGAGTAGTGATTATGAAATTGTTACTTCAGTAGTTTCAAGTGCTTTGCCATTTAAGATTGCTGAAGACTTCGGCATTAAAACTAAGCATGTTTTAACTGGTTTTAAGTACATCGGTGAAGAAGTTGACCGTATGAATAAAGCTGGGGATGCTAAGTTCTTAATGGGCTTTGAAGAAAGTTATGGTTACTTATTCAAACCATTTGCTCGTGATAAGGATGCTATGCAAGGTGCATTGATGTTTGCAGAAGTTGCTAGCTACTATGCTTCACGTGGCATGACCGTATTTGATGGCTTACAAGAAATTTGGAAGAAGTATGGTGTTGCTTACGAAATTACCAAGGCCATTGAAATGCCAGGTATCGGCGGTCAAAAGAAAATGGCAGCACTCATGAGCAAGTTACGCGATGAACACTTAACTGAAATTAATGGTCACAAGGTGCTTAAGATTCAAGACTTCTTGAAGAAAGAAACAATTGAAAATGGCAAGGCTACTCCACTTGAAGGCTTCCCAGAATCAAATGTTTTGAAGTACTTCTTAGATGATGAAACTTGGGTTGCACTTCGTCCATCAGGTACAGAACCAGTTATTAAAGCTTATGTTGGTGTAAATAAGAAGGATATTGAAACTGCAGAAAAGGCAGCTCAAGATTATCAAAAGGCTTTGGCTGAACTTCTTAAATAATTAAGCATATTTTGTGCGAAAGCACGTTCGCGGTAGTAAAATATAAATACTAATTGAAAAGTTGGGCAATCACGTCCAACTTTTTTCTTGAGGAGAAATTTATGATTAAACGACAAAAAGACCGCAAATTTGAGTTAGTATCTAAATTTAAACCTGCTGGAGATCAAGAACAAGCGATTGATAAATTGACCGCTGGTTTTAAAAAAGGCTATAAAGAACAAATTCTAGAAGGGGCAACTGGTACTGGTAAAACTTTTACAATGGCCAATATTATTGCCAAACTTAATAAACCTACTTTAGTAATTACTCATAATAAGACTTTGGTAGGACAACTTTACGGAGAATTTAAGGGCTTTTTCCCGCACAATGCCGTTGAATATTTCGTATCTTATTATGATTACTACCAACCAGAAGCTTACGTGCCACAATCTGATACTTATATTGAAAAAGATTCCGCAATCAATGATGAAATCGATCAGTTGCGTCACGCAACTACTTCAGCTTTGATGGAGCGGAATGACGTAATTGTTGTAGCTTCAGTTTCATGTATTTATGGTTTGGGTGATCCTAAAGAATATGCTCGCAGTGTGTTGATGATTCATGAAGGTCAAGAATATGAACGCAATACACTATTGCGTGACTTGGTCAACTTGCAATATGACCGTAACGATATTGACTTTCAACGTGGACGCTTTCGTGTTCGCGGTGATGTAGTTGAAATTTTCCCTGCCGGCAACTCTGAACATGCTTATCGAATTGAATTCTTTGGTGATGAAATCGATCGTATTGTTGAAGTTGATTCATTAACTGGTGAAGTTATTGGTGAGCGTGAAAGTATTTCACTATTCCCAGCTACACACTTCATGACTAATGATGAACAAATGAGACGAGCACTTAAGGCAATTTCTAAGGAAATGAAAGTGCAAGTTAAGAAGTTCGAAGGCGAAGGAAAGCTACTTGAAGCTGAGAGAATTAAGCAAAGAACAACTTATGATATGGAAATGATGGGAGAAGTCGGTTATACCAATGGTATTGAAAACTATTCTCGTCATATGGAAGGTAGAAAAGCCGGCGAACCTCCATACACTTTGCTCGATTTCTTCCCAGATGATTTCTTGATTTTAATTGACGAATCTCACGCGACTATGCCAGAAATTCGTGCGATGTATAATGGTGACCGTAATCGTAAAAAGACTTTGATTGATTATGGTTTCCGTTTGCCATCAGCTTTGGATAACCGTCCACTTAAATTATCTGAGTTTGAAAAGCATGTAAATCAAATTTTATATGTATCTGCTACTCCTGGTGATTATGAGCTTGAAAGAACCGATCATAAGGTAGAACAAATCATTCGTCCAACGGGTCTGCTTGATCCTAAGATTGAAGTAAGGCCGATTGAGGGACAAATTGATGATTTAGTTGGTGAAATTAATAAACGAATTGATCGAAATGAGCGTGTTTTCGTTACAACTTTGACCAAAAAGATGGCTGAAGATTTAACGGATTACTTAAAAGACTTAGGAATAAAAGTCCGCTATTTGCACTCAGATATTAAAACTCTAGAAAGAATGCAAATTTTGCGTGATCTGCGACTCGGCAAGTTTGACGTTTTGATAGGAATTAACCTTTTGCGTGAAGGAATCGATGTGCCAGAAGTTTCATTGGTAGCAATTTTGGATGCAGATAAGGAAGGCTTTTTGCGTGCATATAGACCTCTTGTTCAGACAATGGGACGTGCTGCTCGTAACGCAAATGGTGAGGTAATTATGTATGCTGATACGATTACTGATTCAATGAAAGCGGCGATTAAGGCAACTAAGAGACGGCGTAAAATTCAGGAAGAGTTTAATAAAGAACATGGTATTACGCCTAAAACAATTATTAAACCAATCCAAGATGTCATTTCAGTTACCAAGCCTGCAGGAGATGCTAAGGAAGAGAAGTCTGATAGCTTTGCTGATTTGAACTTTGATGAGTTAACAGCTAAGCAAAAGAAGACAATGATTAAGAACTTGCAAGAGCAGATGAAGGAAGCTGCTAAGAAGCTTGACTTCGAAGAGGCAGCCAACTTGCGGGATGCAATTATGGAATTGCAGTCAACATCAAGAAAGCCAAAGACAAGAAAAGGGAAGAATTTTAATGGTAAATGATAAAATTGTTATTCGTGGTGCACGCGAACATAATTTAAAAGATATTAATTTGACTATTCCTAAGGACAAATTGGTTGTAATCACTGGTTTATCTGGTTCTGGTAAAAGTTCTTTAGCTTTTGATACATTGTATGCTGAAGGAAGACGCCGTTATGTTCAATCATTATCTAGTTATGCTAGACAGTTTTTAGGACAAATGGATAAGCCGGATGTTGACTCAATTGACGGCTTAAATCCAGCTATTTCAATTGATCAAAAGACTACTTCACATAACCCCCGTTCAACTGTGGGAACAGTTACTGAAATTAATGATTATTTACGTCTTCTTTGGGCTAGAGTAGGACACCCAATTTGTCCTAATGATGGCACTTTAATCGAAAGACAATCTGTTGATCAGATGGTTGATCGAATTATGGAACTGCCTGAAAGAACTAAGATTCAATTATTAGCTCCAGTAGTTCGCGCCAAGCGTGGTGAACACAAAGAAGTATTCAAACGTGTTCAACGTGCAGGTTATGTACGTGTAATAGTTGATGGCGAAATGCATGAAATTGGCGAAGAATTTAATCTGGAAAAAAATAAACGTCATTCAATCGATATTGTGGTTGACCGTTTAATTGTTAAAGACAGTATTAAGTCTCGTTTATTTGATTCAGTTGAAGCCGCATTACGTTTGTCAGATGGTTACATGAACGTCGACGTTATTGGCGGCAAAATGCTGAACTTTTCTGAATACTATGCTTGTCCTAAGTGTGGTTTTACAGTTGGTGAAATGGAACCAAGACTGTTTTCATTTAATGCTCCATTTGGTGCTTGTCCAGACTGTGATGGTTTAGGAGTTAAGCTTGCCGTAGATGAAGATTTAGTTGTTCCAGATAAAAGTTTAACTTTGGCAGAAGGTGCACTAGCTCCATGGAAGACATCAAACTATTATTCTGAAATGCTTGAGCAAGCTTGCGATGCATTAAATATCCCAATGGATAAGCCATTTAATAAATTGACTAAGCGCCAAAGAGATATTATTTTGCATGGTTCTACTAAGCCAGTGAAATTCCATGTTACTGGCGACTTCGGTGTTAATGACACCACTCAACCATTTGAAGGCGTAATGACTAATGTTGAGCGTCGTTATAAGCGTCCAATGTCCAAGTTTATGCGTGATGTGATGGGCAAGTACATGACAGAATTAACATGTGCTACTTGTCACGGCAAACGTCTTAATGAAAAAGCATTGGCTGTTAAGGTAATGGGAAAAGATATTGCCGAAGCATCTGATCTATCAATTAACAAGGTATTGGATTTCTTTAAGAGCGTTAAACTTAGTGAGCAAGAAACCGTCATTGCTAAGCCAATTTTGAAGGAAGTAAAAGATCGTCTTTCATTCTTAGACAGTGTTGGACTTGATTATTTAACACTTTCTCGTTCAGCTAATACTTTGTCCGGTGGTGAAGCTCAGAGAATTCGTTTGGCTACGCAAATTGGTTCTAATTTGTCTGGTGTAATGTATGTATTGGATGAACCATCAATTGGGTTGCACCAACGTGACAATGATCGTTTGATTGCATCACTTAAGCGTATGCGTGATTTAGGCAATTCATTGATCGTAGTTGAACACGATGATGAAACTATGCGCCAAGCTGATTACTTGGTCGATATGGGACCTGGAGCTGGTGTATATGGCGGTAAAGTTATGGCACAAGGTACACCAGAAGAAGTAGAAAAGAATCCCAATTCATTAACGGGTCAATATCTTTCTGGTAAAAAGTTTGTTCCAGTACCGTTGAAGCGGCGTAAAGGTAATGGAAAAGCAATTACAATTACTGGAGCACAAGAAAACAATTTAAAGAATATCGATGTCAGTTTCCCACTGGGCAAATTCATTGTAGTTAGTGGCGTATCAGGTTCTGGTAAGTCTACTCTGGTTAACATGATTTTGAAGCGAGCTTTGGCACAAAAGTTGAACAATAATTCAACTAAGCCAGGTAAGTACAAGTCAATTCGCGGCTACAAGAATATTGAAAAGATTATTGATATTGATCAAAGCCCAATTGGTCGAACTCCTCGTAGTAACCCCGCTACATATACTAGTGTATTTGATGATATTAGAACGCTTTTTGCACAAACTAACGAAGCAAAAATGCGTGGTTATACCAAGGCGCGTTTCTCATTTAATGTAAAAGGCGGACGCTGCGAAGCTTGTCACGGCGACGGGATTATTAAAATTGAGATGAACTTCTTACCAGATGTCTATGTACCTTGTGAAGTATGTCATGGCAGTAGATATAATTCTGAAACACTTGAAGTAACTTATCGTGGTAAAAATATCGCTCAAGTATTGGACATGACCATTAATGAGGCATGCAAGTTCTTTGAGAATATTCCAAAGATTCAACGTAAGTTGCAAACTATTGTTGATGTAGGACTTGGCTATGTTAAATTAGGTCAATCTGCTACGACACTTTCTGGTGGTGAAGCTCAAAGAATGAAATTAGCCGCAGAGTTGCAAAAATTATCTACTGGTAAAAACTTCTACATTCTTGATGAACCAACTACTGGTTTGCATACTGACGATATTAAACGTCTATTAGAAGTATTGCAGCGTTTAGTTGATGAAGGAAACACTGTTTTAATTATTGAACATAATCTCGATGTGATTAAGAATGCCGATTGGTTAATTGATTTAGGCCCAGAGGGCGGAGATGGCGGCGGTCAAGTTGTGGCTACTGGCACACCAGAAGAAGTTGCTCAAGTTAAAGAAAGTTACACTGGTCAATATCTCAAGCCAGTTTTAGAGCGTGATACTAAGTTGACCAAAGAGGCAAAAAAATAGATTGAAAATCAAGAGTTTTTATTATTTCTGAATAAGTGTAAAATAGCACCAAGGAGGAAATAGTAAGATGGATATTTTTTCTAGTTCTAGAGATAATCGCGGATTTGATTGGGGTGCCTTTATTGCAGGAGTATTAATGGTAATTGTTTCATTTGTACTTCTTAGACACCCAGCTAAAGGTTTACATGCATTCGTATTAATTTTTGGTGTTTTGTCAATTTTGCAAGGTTTAGTATGGTTAGCTGGTTATTCTCGCTTCCGTGCATTCTTTGCACGTAGTTGGGTAGCACTTATTTCAGGTGTTTTGGACATTATCGTAGGTATTTTGTTCTTATGCTCATATGATATAGGTGGTTTAACCATTGCATACTTGTTTGCAATTTGGTTTTTTGTAGACTCAGTTGTAGGTATTGCCTTTTCATGGCACTTGCGTGATTTCTCAGCTGGCTACTTCATTTTTAACTTGGTTTTGAATATTATCAGTTTAATCATTGCAATTTGCTTGATCTTTAACCCAGTTTTAGCAGCTTTAAGTTTAGTATGGTTAGTTGCTTTCTGGCTCTTAGTATTTGGAATCAACGAAATTGTACTTGCATTCATGCACCGTTAATATTTAAAGAAGCCGTAAGGCTTCTTTTTTTTGCTGTCAAAATGAAACGCCCGGGTGTATGATATAATTTATGCAAGGAGGAACTAACGATGGCTGATGAGAAGAAACAATTATTAATTGTCACAGGGATGAGTGGAGCAGGAAAAACTGTTGTTGCTCATGACCTTGAAGATATGGGCTATTTTGTAGTCGATAATCTTCCTCCTACACTGCTAGGAAGTTTTTGGGATTTAATTAATAATTCTAATGATTTCCATAAAGTGGCAGTAGTAATTGATTTACGAGTAAAAAGTTTTTACACAGATTTATTAGATGAAGTTAATTCATTAGAAGATAATGGTAACGTACAAGCAACCACTCTTTTCTTGGATGCTTCAGACGATGTTTTAGTAGCTAGATACAAGGAAACAAGACGTTTGCCACCATTAGCTAATAATGGTAAAGGACGCTTGCTTGATGGTATTCAAGAAGAACGCCATATTTTGACCCCAATTAAAAATCGTTCTAACTACATCATTGATACTTCTAAATTGTCTACTAAGGAATTAAAGAAGAAGTTAATTAATACTTTTAGTGATCGCAAGCGGCAACCATTTTCAATTGAAGTGATGTCATTTGGTTTTAAGTATGGGATGCCAATTGATGCGGATATTGTAATGGATGTGCGTTTTTTGCCTAACCCATTCTATATTCCAGAACTTCGTCCATTTACGGGCTTAGACAAGCGTGTCTTTGATTATGTAATGAATAAAAAGGAGACACAGGTCTTCTATCATAAATTATTAGACTTGCTTGAAACGGCTATTCCTGGCTATATCAAAGAAGGAAAAGAGAAATTAACCATCGCTATTGGATGTACTGGTGGTCAACACCGTAGTGTATCAATTGCTCAACAACTGGCTCGTGATTTATCTAAGAAGTATCCAGTCGATATCACTCACCGTGAAGTGAGCCGCTATATTAGAAAGTAAGGTATAACGATGTCATATGGAGAAACAAGAATCGTGCGCGTTATTAAGGGCAGACGTCCACGAATAGTCGTAATCGGTGGGGGAACTGGCCTTCCGGTTATTTTAAATGCCTTAAAGGATCAAAATGCAGAAATTACTGCGATCGTTACAGTTTCTGATGATGGTGGTTCATCGGGATCAATTCGAAACTTTATTAACGTTGTTCCACCTGGTGACATTAGAAACGTTTTAGTTTCCTTAAGTGATTTGCCACAAGAAGAAAAGGATATTTTCCAATATCGTTTTGATTCTTCAGATGCATTTTTCTCAGGTCATGCGATTGGTAATTTAATTATTGCCACATTAAATGAAATGAACGGAAATATTTTTGACGCTGTTCAATCTTTGTCTAAAATGATGCGAGTAGATGGACACGTCTTTCCTGCATCAAACGAGCCATTGACCTTAAATGCGGAATTTATCGATGGCACAACTGAAGCTGGTGAAACAGAAATTACTTCTAAGGATAAGCGAATTAAGCGAGTATGGGTTACTGATTCTGATTCAGATGATGAACCTAAGGCAATGTTGCCAGTACTTGCTTCAATTATGCAGGCCGATGCCGTTGTTTTGGGCCCAGGTAGTTTGTTTACTTCAATTTTGCCTAACCTAATGATTTCTAACTTGGGTCAAGCAGTACGTGAGACTGAAGCTGAAGTTATTTATATTTGTAATATTATGACGCAACGTGGTGAAACTGATCACTTTAGTGACGCAGAACACGTAGAAGTAATCAATAATCACTTGGGCGGCCATTATATCAATACTGCTTTGGTTAATGGCGCCAAAATTGATATGAGTAAATTCCATCCGGAAGATTATGATGCTTATCTTGAACCTGTAAAAAATGATTTTGAAGGCTTGAGAGCACAAGATTGTCGTGTAATTACTGATGATTTTATCGATCAACGACATGGATTAGTTTTCCATGATGGTAAAAAGGTAGCAAAGGAAATTATTAATTTGGCATTTGAAGCAATGTCACGAAAGAGAATGAAGGAAAATTAATGGCTAGTTATGCTAGTGAGGTCAAAAAGGAGCTAACTTCGCTTGAGGTGCACCCAGAGCACGCCAAAGCAGAGTTAGCTGCTTTTTTGCGGATGAATGGAGTTCTTAATCTTCATGATCATCAATTTAGTTTAGATATTACAACAGAAAATCCTGCGATTGCGCGGCGTATTTTTAAATTAATTAAAACTGCATATGGCATTGAACCCTTATTGATTGTTTCGCGTAAAATGAAATTGAAGAAAAATAATCAATACTTGGTTCGCCTTAATCAAAAAGTACAAGAAGTTTTAGAGAACTTGCAGATTTGGGATCCTGAAAAAGGTTTAGTAACTGGGATTCCTGAACGAATTCAAAAGTCGCGTGAAGGCGCAATGTCTTATTTACGTGGTGCTTTTTTAGCAGGAGGAAGCGTTAATAATCCTGAGACCAGTCGCTATCATTTAGAAATTTATTCAACTTATGAAGACCATAATGAAGATTTGGCTAAAATAATGAATGAATACTTCTATTTGAATGCCAAAATGACTAAAAGAAGAAGAGGCTATATTGTTTATCTCAAAGAAGCTGAAAAGATTGGTGACTTTTTGCATATAGTTGGTGCGTTAAATGCTATGCTCAACTTCGAAGATTTGCGAATTATGCGTGACATGCGTAATTCAGTTAATCGCTTAGTTAATTGCGACACTGCTAATATGAAAAAGACGGCTTCAGCTTCAGCCAAGCAAGTTGAAGATATTCAAACAATTCAAGCGGAAAAAGGCTTGGATGATTTATCTGAAAAATTGCAAGTTTTGGCTCGCTTTAGATTAGCTCATCCTGAACTTACTTTAAAAGAAGTAGCTGATCAAATTCCTGATGGTCCTATTTCAAAGTCAGGGGTAAATCACCGTTTTAAGAAATTACATGAAATTGCTGAAAATTTAAGAGCATAGAAAAAAGAGATCACTTTGATTAAAGTGATCTCTTTTTGCGTAATCAGTTAATGATTACTTCTTCTTGTTAACCATGATTTCGTCAATTAAGCCGTATTCCTTAGCTTCTTCAGCAGTTAAGTAGTTATCACGTTCAGTATCCTTTTGGATCTTTTCCAAAGGTTGACCGGTAGTTTCGTGTAAGATTTCGTTAATCTTCTTACGACTCTTTAAAATTTCGTTAGCTGCAATTTGAATATCGGTTTGTTGACCTTGAGCACCACCTAAAGGTTGGTGAATAAGAACCGTTGAGTTAGGAAGTGCGAAACGCTTGCCCTTGGTACCGCTGGTTAAAAGAATGGAAGCCATTGAAGCAGCCATACCAATTGCAATAGTGGAAACGTCTGACTTAATAAAGTTCATTGTGTCCATAATGGCAAGACCAGAGGTAATAACACCACCAGGAGAGTTGATGTAAAGTGAAATATCCTTAGTGTTGTCTTGAGCATCTAAGAAGAGCAATTGAGCAATGATTGAATTGGCCATTTGGTCATTAATTTCACCACTCAGCATAATAATTCTGTCTTTAAGTAAACGTGAGTAAATATCGTAAGCACGTTCGCCACGAGCAGTTTGTTCAATAACTGTAGGTACTAGCATATATTTGCCTCCTAAATTTTCGTTATATTAATTAGCACTCATTCAAGTACAGTGCTAATTAAATCACTTCGTAATAAAAGTGTCAAATAATGAGTCTTACTTGTATTGAAAATGTATTTTTGCAAGTTAATCTTATATATTATAATAACAATGTAAAACAAAAATTATGTAATATCGGAGGATAGGCTTGAAATATACAAGTAAAATTTTAACTGCTACATCGGCTGTAGCACTTAGTGTAGGTTTATTGATGGGCTATGCTAAACCTGTTTCTGCTGCTGACGCAAACTCAACTAGCAAGACAACAGACAATAATGCAAAGACCAGTGATAGTAAAAAAGGACCAGTTCAAACTAGTACTTCTTACGATTTGATGGTTAAAGTTGGTAGTGGTAAGCACTACAATGTTTACAAAAAGATCAGTAATGGTAAGCCTTCTGGCAAGATTGCTGACGCAAGCGACTACCAATATGCACATATTCAATCAGATCAAAGTATTAAAACTAGAGATAATGGTACTTATTGGCGTATTTATGTAGACGGCCGTAAGGTTGGTTATGTAAACCAAAACTATTTCACTAGAAATACAATTGCTGTTCCTAAGACTGTAAGTTTGGTTAGAAACAGTAATTATGTGTTTGATCCTAGTGATGCCATTAGCTACGTAACTAATGATTTGGGTACTGTAATTGACAATCAGGATGTAGATATTTCTGAAGATGGCATCGATTGTACTGATCCAGGCACTTATAACGTTAAGTATAGCTATGGTAATGTTAAAGTTACAGTTAAGATTACTGTTAGAAAGAGTACCAAGGAAGGTATTGCTGACGCAAACAAGGTTCAAGCAAAGCCATTTAATGAAAATTTGAAGTCTTGGAAGACTTATTACGGTAGTTCTGCTAACTATATAAATAAGACTGATTTTGCTCCAGATAAATCTAGACATACTTATGATAGTGACAGTGGAAACCTAACTTTTAGAACTCGATATTTTCAGCCGGTTTTATTAAGTGTTGCTAGAGATATTAAAGATGATGACTACATTAACCGTGTGGGTCACATTCCAGAAGGTATTACTATGTCTGACGGCTGGCTTTATACTAGTTTGCTCAGCAGTACTACTATTAGTAATGGTCACATTGTAGGTTATAACTTGAATAAGCTAACCAATGCATTCAATGGTCAATACTTGCTTAACATGTCACAAAAAAATTTTAACTCTTATGTTAAGAATATTAAGGTAAGTCCAAGTATTCCAACTGGTCATGGTCAAGCTATGGGTTCTACAGATAAGTACATCTATGTATTAAATAATAATAATAAAATTTCATACAAGAGTAATTTGTCAACAGAATTGATTCAAATCCGTAAGAGTGATATGTGTATCAACAAGATTTGGACTATTAAATGCTGGAATGGTAGTGACTCAGAAGGTCGTTACTTCCAAAACGGTGTAATTGTAAATGATCACAAGATGTACACCACTACTTACAACAAGGATGACGATCAAACTGAATACTGGGAATTTAACCGTAAAGGCGACAACTGGTACCCAACTATTTTAGGTGCAACTAAGACTGGTATTGTTTCAAATACTTATACTCAAGGTTTCACTTATGATCCTAAGAACAACAACTTCTACCTTGCATTTAATGACGTAATTGCTAAGATTGCTAAAAATGGTGAAGTTAAGGATACTTACCAATTCCACACAGGTCGTGAAATTGAAGGTATTGCAGTAGCTAATAACAGACTTTACACTAACTTAGCACAACGTGCAGAGTTACTTGAAAGTAAACAAACATTGACTAAATAATAATTTAGGCATAAAGAAAGAGCGATGAATTTAATCATCGCTCTTTTTTTATAGTTTTTTAACTACTTAGCATCTTGATATTTCTTAATTGCTGGAAGAATTAAGCCTAATGCAATCAAAATAATTGGAGTCAAGATGTTTAACAATAATGTGAATGGGTCTGGTGAGTAAATACCGAAGATACAGCAAGCTGCAGTAACTAAGAAACACCAGATACCAGCAGTATAGGCTAATCCTTGACTCTTAGTCATTTGGTAAGTAGTCTCGAATTTTTCTTGGTGCTTTCTTAAAGCAATGTAAGCTGCAAATACCCAAAGGTAACGAAGTGGCATTGTAGTTGAGTTTAACTTAACTAATTGAGCCATAACAGCTTGAGCATTTGGAACAAGTGCTTGGATTGCAATTAAACCACCTGATAAAATGACAACCATCCAAATACCGTTGATGTAAGCTCCGTGCTTATTAAGTTTAAGCAAGCCTTTTGGAATAAACGCTTTAGCTTCTTTACTACCTAAAAGCATTCTAAGTGGAGCATCGATACTAATTACCAAAGTTGAGAATTGGCCGATTACGTTACACCATGAATAAATGTACATGAATAAACCACCAACATGGTAATATTCGCCAAGCTTTTGGAAGGCCATGTAAGCACCGTTTGAAATGTATTCATTAAGGTTAGCGTTAACTACCTTAGGATCAAACATAAGTGCCATAGCGAAAGTTCCCAAAATTGCTGAAACCATAACCATAATAGCAAGGGCCATCATTGCCTTAGGAAAGTTCTTTGATGGATCTTTAACCTTATTTACATAAGGAGAGATCTTTTCACAACCACCAACAGCAAATACTAAAATTGAAAGTGAAGTAAAGTATTTAACATTAAATGTTGGCATCAAGTTCTTCCAATTAAAGTTAATGCTGTAGAAACCAGCATGTGGGTTAATTGCTGGAGCTGCAAACATCATGATAATGAATAAAATTGACATGATGAACATTGAAGAACCAGCAACAGTTGCTAAACCTTTCAAAACTGGAATACCGCGACTGGCAACCCAGCAGAAGAATAGGAATACAACTAAAGTGGCGAATTGAGTCCAAGCAGTAGGTAAACCATCGTACCAGCGAGTATTACCAAAAATACCCCAAGCCATGGCTCTCAAACCACCAGTACCTTTACTTGAAATGTAAACAACGTGGCAAGCCCAATAAGTCCAACCAGCATAATATGCCCATTTGGCACCCATTGTAGCGTTAACCCAAGATGAAACCCCACCTTCAGCATTTTTGAAAGTGGCACCTAATTCACCAACCATCAGTGCATAAGGAACAAAGTAGAGAAGGAACATTACGACCCAACTGAAGATGACCTTTGTTCCGTCAAAGTAGACATAACCGTTAACAACGTTACCAAATCCCCACACGGTGGAGAATGCCATCATTGCTAGGGTTGTCCACATCATCTTTTTGGGATTACTTTGTGATTCAGTCATAAACTATCTCCCTATATTACTAAAATATTTATGTGAACTTTCTAATTATATAACAATAGCGGTTCCAAGAAATCTGTGTTAATACTACTCTCATAAGAATTTAACGCCATATTTTTAAAAGTATGAAGTCAACAAAGAGGATTTTGGTAAATATTATTTTTAATATTGAAAACAAAACATTCTAAGCTTAATAGTGAATTGATTATCCGACGGGATAGTCGATTCACTA
>NZ_CABUIW010000029.1 GCF_902491705.1 uncultured Lactobacillus sp.
TTGTTCTTTATTAAATTTAGTCATAATAAAAGACCCAAAAGTGTCTAACTTTTGGGTCTCACTTCAGTTTTATGTTACGTTGGTCTTTTCTTCCCATTCTAATAGGAATTACATATCGTTCAATTTCTAATAATATTTCTTCGAAACTATAGTTATTTTGGCAATATTGTCTATGAATTACCATACAAGACATTTTGAAATTAACGGTATAACGATACTTAGTTTTCTGCTGAGGTACATGTGCTTGAATACTGATCTGACTAACAACATTGAACATAATTAAATGTGCATAGAGTTCCATTTCAATAAACTTGTCTTGCTTAGAGTGAAATTGAATGCTTCCAATATCATATTTTAATTTTCTAAACGAACTCTCGATTCCCCCAACGTAAATGATATAATTCTTTGATCCTAGATATTGGGAATTCATTTCTATCTAGGTTAGTTATTAATACTTCCCATGTCTCTTTTCCTGACTCTGGATCATTGATTTTTACTTTACAAGCTCGAAACTTAATCCAGCAGAACTGTTCAAAATCCCAACGACTGTCCTGAGTATTCTTTGAACGGAATTCTTTATATTGATGATTGAAATGTCTTAACCAGTGAAGATGCGGCTCTTGCCTATGTGTCTCGTAATAATGACCTGATGTAGTAACATGACATTGAATCAATTGATCACATTCCTGTTGTGGCAATGCCTGTATTTCTTTGATTGCACCGTTATTTGCCTTGGTACGAATAATATAGTTACAATTTTTGAGTCGATTGCAATTTTCAATCATGTTAAAGCCTGTGTATCCACGATCCATAATGACAATACACGCACGGTCCTACATCTAGTTCTTTGAGTATTTCGATCGCTGCACTGCGCTCATCCATTTGCTTTTTAGGTTGGACAATACAATCCTGGTAAGTATTATTCATAAGATCATAGATTATGTTGGCGTGGAACTGACAATATGGTTTATTCTTACTCGACGACGATTTTATAGTATTTTTGGATTTAGGATTCCAACTTTGATTGAAATCAGATTCATCAATAGCGAAAACACGATATTTATTATCAAGCAAGTTGGTTAAAGCTAATTTATGATTTAAAGTCTGAAAAATATGTTTGAAACATGCTGGTGAAAGTTTGCTTTTTTGTTGGACGTAAGCAGATGAGCTCATTAGTTTGTTTTGATTATTGCCAAAAGCATCAAATAATTCTTTATCTAAGCAATTACCTTGCATGTTAATCGTTGTTTTAATCGTCTCGACAGCGGTGAGTTTACGTCTTTTAGTAAACGCACTTTCTGAATCAATAAAATCATGAATATGAGTGGCAGTGTCATTGATAATCTGATCAAGGCATTCTAAAATATCAGTGTGAGGGCTTTTCATGGTTATCAGACCTTTCAAGGTAAAAAGAAAGACCCACGCAAAATAAAAAGAACCGAATCAAAATGATTCGGTTCTAAAATTTGTCAATGCCTTAACTTAATGACATTGAAATATTTAGATAACGGTTTTATTTTTGGCTATTTAGTCATTACAAGAGAAAACAAGTTATTAGTTTTTCTTTTTCTTGATAGCCATACCTAAAGTAGTGAGTGCATTAGCAAGTCCAGCCATGATGATTCCCATCGTAGTCAACTTAGAATTTTCTTCACCAGTTTGTGGCAAGGTTGCTTGGTCAGTGATTTTAGCTGTCGTTAAATCATCAGTAACGTTATTGCTTTGAGAAACAACTGATGATTCTGAAAGTGGGACAACAACTGCTTTTTTATTTGCAGTATTGCCACTTGTAACAGTGTTATTCTGGTCACTCTTAGATTGAGAAGAATCAGTATTTTGATTTGAATTCTTATCATCATCTACCTTTTCAGGAAGTGGACGAATAGAATCATTTACATTTGTCTCATCTTTTGGTGATTCTTCTGGTTTAGGTTCAGTGTTTTCAGTTGAATCACTTGAGCCAGAATTGTTGCCTGAGTTATTTGAACCGTCATTATAACCTGGATTAGATGGATTTTCTGGAGTTACGCCCATGTCAGGGTCAACGTTAGGAGTATCAGGCTTAGCAGGCTTACTATCATCTGGAGTTACGCCCATATCAGGGTCAACATTAGGAGTATCAGGTTCAGCAGGCTTACTATCATCTGGAGTTACACCTATGTCAGGGTCGACATTAGGAGTGTCAGGCTCTGCCGGCCTATTAGGATCAGCATCGATTGAACCTGAGTTAGCGTTAATGACATAACTTAAAGCAAGAATTGAACCATATTCATGGTCGTTAATGATACTTTGAATCAAGTCATTATTAAGACCCGGAATTGTATTGATATTTTCAACTTCTTCTTTTAATCCTGTGTGGTTAGTACCGTTAACAGAAGCAGAAATATCATATTTATTATCGGATGCAGGCAATTCGTGTTCTAAGTCATCAGTGCTAGTCCATTTGCCTGATTGAACGCTAGTAATATGGAATTTGTCACCTTTAAGTTCAGCGATCAATGTAACTGTCTTAGTAATATCCAAGTTAGTGTTTAATGGATTATCGATCATATTACCAGTAATGGATTGTGAAAGCTGCTTATTAAAGGAAATGCTTGCAAACCAAGTACCATCTTCGTTTTGTGACCAATTAAGACCATCATTTTCAATTTTATCGAAAATATCATCTTTTTCTTTATCTGTGACATTTGTGTCTGACCAGATATTATCATCCTTGTCAGGAGTAGTTACTGTACCAGGTTGAGGCGTGATAGGCTTGTAGTTAACGGTATAGGTGATGACATCTTTATCTTTAAGGCTGTTCCAAGCATTATCAGTAATTGTGATTGTACCATTATCTTCAACAATAAAGTCTGCGAATGCATTAATGTTGTTAATAGAAGCGGATACTTTGTCATAAGTGTAGCCTGGCTTATTAATGTTAATTGGATTGTCGTTTTTGATTTCGTATTTAGTCTCATGTTTAACGTCCCAGTTACTTCCGTTCCAAGTAAGTGTAACTGAAACTATTTGAGATAAAATGACCTGGTTAGAAACTCTGTTGCCCACAGTCTGTGTAACGACTTTATCAGTAGTGATATTGCCGGTCCAAGTACCGTCAGGCTGCTTATCCAAGTCATCCTTGTCAAAGCCGTCAGGCAACTCTACGTCTGTTAAATCAAGGTCGTATTTAACAGTGTAGTCGATGGTGTCGCCGTTATTAAAGCTGTTCCAAGCATCATCAGTAATTGTGATTGTGCCGTCTTTGACAGTAAAGTCCGTGAATTTATTATTGTTAACAGAAGCAGACACCTGATAAGTGTAGCCTGGCTTATTAATGTTGATTGGTTTTTGGTCTTGGATTTGGTAGTTAGTATCAGCTTTAACTTCCCATTCTTGCTTACCTGCGTTCCAAGTAAGTGTAACTGAAACAGTTTGAGACAAAGTAACTTGGTTAGACTCACCGTTGTTCACGGTCTGTGTAACTACCTTATTAGTGGTGGTAGTGCCAGCCCAAGTACCATCAGGTTGTTCTTTTAAATCATCTTTGTTAAAGCCATTAGGTAAAGTTACGCCTGTTAAATCAAGCTTGTAGTCAACGGTATAGTTGATAGTGTCGTTGTTATTAAGGCTATTCCAAGCAGCATCCGTAATTGTGATTGTGCCATCATCTTCAACGATAAAGTCTGTGAATTCATTATTGTTAACAGAAGCGGACACTTTGTCGTAAGTGTAGCCTGGTCTATTAATGTTAATTGGATTGTCGTTTTGGACTTGATATTTAGTCTCATGCTTAACGTCCCAGTTACTTCCGTTCCAAGTAAGTGTAACTGAAACTGTTTGAGACAAAATAACCTGGTTAGAATCTCTGTTGTTCACAGTCTGTACAACTACTTTATTAGTGGTAGTGCTGCCAGTCCAAGAACCGTCAGGTTGCTCTTTCAAGTCATCCTTGTTAAAGCCGTCAGGCAAGGTTACACCTGATAAGTCCAGTTTGTAGTCAACGGTATAGTTGATAGTGTCGTTGTCCTTAAGGCTATTCCAAGCATTGTCAGTAATTGCAATTGTGCCACCCGCATTAACTTTAAAGTTTGTGAATGCATTATTGTTAACAGAAGCGACCAATTTGTCATAAGTGTAGCCTGGCTTATTAATATTAATTGGATTGTTGTCTAGAACTTTGTATTCAGCCTTGTCAACAACGTCCCATCTTTGTCCTTTTTGATTCCAAGTAAGTGTAACTGAAACTGTTTGAGACAAAATAACCTGGTTAGACTCACCATTGTTCACAGTCTGCGTAACTACTTTATTATTAGTAGTGGTGCCAGTCCAAGAACCGTCAGGTTGTTCTTTCAAGTCATCTTTGTTAAAGCCATCAGGTAAAGTCACGTTTGTTAAATCGAGCTTGTAATTAACAGTGTAGTTGATGGTGTCTTTGTCCTTAAGGCTGTTCCAAGCGTCAGCGGTAATTATGATTATGCCGTCATCTTTGATTTTAAAGTCGTTGAAGTCTTTATTATTAACAGAAGCAGATACCTTGTCATAAGTGTAACCTGGCTTGTTAATATTGATTGGGTTGTCGTTTTGGACTTGGTATTTAGTCTCATGCTTAACGTCCCATTTATCTGCGTTCCAAGTGAGAGTGACTGAAACAGTTTGAGACAAAGTAACTTGGTTAAATTCACCGTTGTTCACAGTCTGTGTAACTACTTTATTAGCGGTGGTGGTGCCAGACCAAGAACCGTCAGGCTGCTCTTTCAAGTCATCCTTATTAAAGCCATCAGGCAAAGTCACGCCTGATAAGTCCAGTTTGTAGTCAACGGTATAGTTGATTACGTCTTTGTCATTGAGATTGTTCCATGCATCGGCATTGACTTTGATTGTGCCGTCATCTTCGACAGTAAAGTCTATGAATGTATTATTGTTAATAGAAGCGGACACTTGATTTTTGTCGTAAGTGTAGCCTGGCTTATTGATGTTGATTGACTCGTTGTCTGTGACATGGTAGTCAGTCTCAGTTTCAACATTCCATTTACTTTCATTCCAAGTAAGGGTAACTGAAACAATTTGAGACAAAGTAACCTGGTTAGATGCTCCGTTGTTCACGGTCTGTGTAACTACCTTATTAGTGGTGGTGCTGCCAGACCAAGAGCCGTCAAGCTGCTTTTCCAAGTCATCCTTGTCAAAGCCATCAGGCAAAGTCACGTTTGTTAAATCAAGCTTGTAATCAACAGTGTAGTTGATGGTATCTTTGTCATTAAGAGTGTTCCAAATATCGGCATTGGCAGTAATTGTGATTGTGCCATCTGCATTAACTTCAAAGTTCGTGAATGCATTATTGTTAATAGATGCGGACACTTTGTCATAAATGTAACCTGGCTTATTAATGTTAATTGAATTATTTGAGGTTGTGTATTCAGTCTTATCATTAACGACCCATTCTTGTTTGTCTGCATCCCAAGTGAGAGTAACTGAAACAGTTTGAGACAAAGTAATCTGGTTAGATGCTCCGTTGTTCACAGTTTGTGTAATTACTTTATCAATAGTAGTGCTGCCAATCCAAGAACCGTCAGGTTGCTCTTCTAAGTTATCCTTATTAAAGCCGTCAGGCAAAGTCACGTTTGTTAAATCAAGCTTGTAATCAACGGTGTAGTTGATAGTATCGTTGTCTTTAAGAGTGTTCCAAATATTAGCATCAGCAGTAATTGTGATTGTGCCGTCATCTTTTACAGTAAAGTCTATGAATGCATTATTGTTAACAGAAGCAGACACCTGATTTTTATCGTAAGTGTAGCCTGGTTTATTAATGTTAATTGAATTATTTGAGGTTGTGTATTCAGTCTTATCATCAACTTCCCACTTACTTCCGTTCCAAGTAAGAGTAACTGAAACAGCTTGAGATAAAGTAACTTGGTTAGATGCGCCGTTGTTCACAGTCTGTGTAATTACTTTATTAGTAGTGGTACTGCCAGTCCAAGTGCCGTCAGGCTGCTTTTCCAAGTCATCCTTGTCAAAGCCGTCAGGCAAAGTCACGCCTGATAAGTCAGGCTTGTAATCTACAGTGTAGTTGATAGTGACTGAGTTATTATTATTTTCTAACTTGATACCATTGAGATTAGGTGTAAGAGCATCATTCTCGATAGTGAAGTCCGTGAATTTATTATCGTTAATAGAAGCAGATACCTGATCTTTGTCGTAGGTGTGACCTGGCTTAGAAATATCTATAGATCCAAGAGATGACCAACCAGTATCCTTTACAGTACTGATTTTGAACTGATTAGTGTTACCGTCACGCTTAATAGTAATAATAATCTCTTTGCCGATTGTTTGTGTATTCTGTGATCCATTGATAATTTGAATGATATCTTTGTTTAAAGTGACTTTACCACTCCAGGCGCCATCGTCACGTTCTTCAAATTCAACGTCCTTGAAAATATCATTCCAATCTTCTTTTTTATCATTATCGCCGTCAATAACGTCACTCCAAGTAGGTTTTTTGATGGCAATTTTTTCAATTGTATAATTGAAAGTTACATTTTCACCTTTTTGTAGAATACTATTAAGAAGTTCATCAGATAAAATAGTTTGAATTTGGTTGTCTTTGATATTCGCACTTACATCAATATCAGATGAAACGTTGCCACTTGTAACTGTACCTGTGACTTTATTTTCATAACCATCGCCGACTTCAGGAATATCTACCGCATCAAATTTATCTTTGCCATTTTCATATTCTTTTGAAGTGACTTTGACATCGGTAATCACAAAGTTGTTATTCCATGTAGGAAAAATACCGTTCCACTCTAAATGAGGCTTAATGGTTATTACTACATCATATTTAACTGTGATATCTTGTGATACACCGTTTACCGTTTGAGTAATAGTAATTTCTTTTCCTACAGTTGATTCCCAACGAGGATCCAAAAAGGAAGAGCTTGGAACTTTTATAAAATCTACCGTTCCAAAAATATTTTCCCATCCTAAAAATTCATCTTGATTATCAATTTTATCCCATGTAGGTCTATATTTATCTAACCAATCATTTTTATCTTTTTTGTCAGATTTTTCATCGGATTCTTCTTTTTCTTCTTTATCTGCATCAGTTTCAGATTTGTCCTCTTCTGTGACTTTATCTGTTTCAGTTACAGTGTCATTTTCAGCGGGAGATTTTTCATCAGTATCAACTTCTTCAGTTTCAGATGGAGTAGTAGGAGCAATAGTTGCAGGAGTCTGAGCTTCTGTGTTTTGCTCCGGCGTTTCAGTCTCTGGAACTGGTTCAGTTGTTTCTGTCTTTTCTGGTGTTTCAGCCTTCTCTGGAGTAACAGTTTCAATTGTTTCCGTCTTTTCCGGAGTAACAGCTTCAGTTGGTGTATCTACTGTAGTCCCTGGTACTTCTGTTACAGTTTCTTTAACTTCAACACTAGAAGGTTCATTAACTAGAGAGGTGTCGCTAGTTTCTTGAGTTGAAGTAGGTAATTCAACTTGATTCGTCGCTACTTCTGTATCGGTTTCAGATTGAATATTTTCTGAGGTTTGAATAGAAGTAGTTTCTGCAGCTTCTACCTTCTTTGAGGATAGATTAATCCCCATACCAACACTTAACAGCAGGATACCAGTGCCTGTTGTTAGTTTTCTAATAGCAAATTGCGTCTTATTTGTCTTAAGCATTTGCACGCCTCCTTAGTATGTAATATTTATAACTCGTATACATTATATGACACACTGTCACTATTAGAAATATAATTTAAATAAATTTAACAAATAAAAATTTGTGTTACTAACAAAAAATAAATAAATGTCAATCCTTGTATTGAATTAATAGACTGCTACACTAGTTATTGATGTTCTTTTTAGAAAAGAGCGGATAAGGCACAATATATAGTATTGTGGACCTAAAATAATAAGGGAGTAGTTTGTTTATATGGAAAGACATGAGAATTATTTTGTTTGGTTGTGGAATCAATTAAAGGGGTGGCCAGTACAAAACTATTGTTTATGGTTCTTCGCATTTGGTTTCCAACTCGCATTGCTTATTCAATCAAAGATTACTGCAGTAACTTTGATCACTTTTATCGGTACGCTTTTGGGGACACTTTGCGTACTTGCAATTAATGCTACTAAGGCAGTTAACGGATGGTTAGGATTGATTTCAGCAGCATGTTTCATCTATGCTGGTTGGTCAGCCAAGAATTATCTTTCTATTTTTGAACAAATTGCTTATATCGCAACTTTGGACTTGCCTGTCATTATTTCGGTTAGATCATGGAACGACGATACTAAGAACCACTTGAGAAAGTTTGGTGCAAAAGAATGGGCTATTGCTATTGTTGGTACATTGCTCGTTTACTTAGTATCAGGCTTCTTGATTGGTAAGTTCACTAACGATCCACGTCCTTGGGTAGATGCAATTAGTTTTGCTATTTCACTTACTGCCGGAATTATGTGCTTCATGCGTTACAACAACCAATATTTCTGGTGGACCGCAAGTGGTATCTTCCAACTTATTCTTTGGGGCATTACTTATGCTCAAGGGGATGCCAACTTGGCTATGGCAATCAACTCATTGATCTATGTCATTAATGATATTTTGGCCTTCACTGTTTCACCATGGTTCAATATGGGACGTCGTAAGTCTGGACTTAAAGAAATCAGTAAATAATTAAATAGAGTATCTTATATTAAGAAACGTCATCGAATTCGATGGCGTTTTTTGTTTGCATAAGACCTTACTAAAAATGTTTAAGTTTTTCTAAAAGAGACACTGTGTCACTATTGTAAAAAAGGCTTTCAAGATAAAATATAAGTATCTCAAAAGTATAATTAACGTACTATGTATATAATTGGAGGCCATGAAAATGACATCTAAAAAGAACTTAAAGAAGATGAGAAAAAATCATAAGAATCATAAAGAAATAGGTCCTAATGCAAAGAAATTTGCTGCTGGTACAGCTTCTGTACTATTAGGTGCCGGAATAGCAGCTAGTGCAAACGTTCGTCCAGTTAAAGCTTCTGGCTATCGTGAAGATGAAATTGCTGAAGTGGAGAGCGCTAATGTTCTTGGCAGTGAAAAAGCAAAAGTAAGAATCAGTGTTCAACAAAGAACTAATGACACTTTAGTTCAAGAAGGTGAAACTGAAGATCAACAGACAACTGATAACACACAGCCTGCTACTCAAAATAATGCAGAAACTTTAGGTGAAAATGGATCATCAGACCAAGCTAATACTGCAACATCTGATACAGATACAACATCTATAAATTCTGCAATTGCTACAACTACTGATGCAACAGAAGGTACTGATTCTGCAGAAACTGCAACTGGTACTGGAGCATCAAACACTCAAACAAATGAGAATAATGCTCAATCTACTGGCACTAACTCAGTAATGAATTCAGAGAATACTGAATCCAGTGTTGACCAGTCTACGGATGCTACCCCAATAAATAGTAGCCTTAGCGATGATAGTAGTTCATCAGAGGGCACTGACACTAATGATGGACAGAATTCAGTGACTACAAATCCTTCAAATGAAGAAAATGACACCAAAGAAACTAAGGTAGCTATAGAAGATAATAGTGCTACGATTGACCGAGTTGATAAAGATAAAACAGATACAGAAACTAAGGTTGATGAAGCTAATAAGAATGCTAGTTGGGATGAAGTAAAAAAACAACTTCAAGATATTCAAAAAGATTTGAATGATTTTGGATTGGAAATCACAGTTGAAAATACTGAGCAATTTAAAGATGATGCTACTAATCTTGACGACCTTATTAAGAATTTAAATACTTATACTGAGCACCAAATTACGGATATTAAGAATGCAGTAGAGGCTTATAAATTAGAAGCTGAAAAATATGCAGGCGCACTTACTAATTTTAATAAATTTAAGGAAGAGCTTAAAACGCATGGCCTGTGGAAAGATGACAACACTGACCCATCTACTTTGCATCAATGGCTTGTTTTTGGTGATGAAGACGAAGCAAAAGTAGAAATTACATCCAAAAATCAATATGTCACTCAAAATGATGGGGAAAATTGGAAACCAGGAGACTTTTTATCACATTTCGTTATTGTACAACACGAATCAATATCAGGTGAGCTGTTCTCTGCTACATATACAAACTTAAAGCATACTTCGTATAATGGACAATCAATTGATAAAATTGTAATTACTTTTAGTGATTGGACTTATAACCCTAAGTATAATTCTGGTAGAAATCCTGGTATTTATTTAACAGATAATCCAGCTGATGGATTCTGGTATATAAATTCTGATGGTGTAACTATGGATCTGCAACTATATTCTAATGGCAAAGTAGTTAAACTTGACAAAAATGCATATTTTGTTGCTGGATCGCTTAATAGTGAAGGGCTAGGTCATGATTATATTGAAAAAGCTCAAATAATTAATGATAAGAATAACAGTTATGGTGGTGAAGGTATTTCATTACCGGAATCTGAGGTAACGGTACACAAAGGCGAGAATAGTAGTGGTGCAATGCATCTTCCTTCGAGTGAATCTGGTGGAGATGTTCTCTATTCTGACATTAATATTAATTTCTTTGACGACTTAAACAATGGAAAAACTCTAGATAAGTTAGTTGAAGAAGGTATGAAACTTTGGAATACTACTCGAGAAAAAGCAGAATATAAAATTAAAAATTACTTGGGTTGGGATGCACAACCTGATGAACTTGCAAATCGTGAAGATAAAGACGAAATTGCAAAAAGAAAAATTTATGGAACTGGAGTATTTAAAGTTTATGGTGATAGAATTAAGGTTCGCTTCAGTGATGCGGTAGGTTCTGGATGGGTAACATACTCAAGCGATATTCCAGATCTTACATTTAATGAAGAATTACCTTCTAAGCCAATTCTGACTTATACACCAAATACCATTACATGGGAAGAAAAATCTGACATTACTATTCACTATGTGGATGTTAATGGTGTAAATAAAGATGATACAAGTCTTTTGCCAAGTGATGGCGTCGAACTTAAATATCAAAACTTTGCTGACTTAATTGCAGATGGTACATATTCTATTGAAAATCTGTGGAACTTTGCAAATGAAAACTATGTATTTGTAACGATAGGTTCAGAAATCCCGGGTGTTACTATTTCTGTTGACCACAAAAATTTATCTAATATTGTGATTTCAAAAGATCATAAAGATATTTATATTTACTTGAATCATGCTACGAGAAACGAAGAGGATCAAAAAGAAGAAGTAACGCAGGTAGTCCACTACAAGGACAAGGTGACCGGAGAAACAGTAGCTGCAGACAAGACGCAGACAATTACATTCGTGAAGCACGGAGTAACAGACCTGTTTACCGGAGAAACAACGTGGACGGATTGGCTGACAAAGACTCCAGACTTTACAGCCGAAGAGAGTCCAGATCTTAGCGACAAGCATCTTCTTTTAGAAGATCCTGAGAATGGCAAAACAGCTGGCGGCTTAAAAGCTGAAGCAACTGATCCAGACTCTAAGCATGAGTACACGGTATACTACGTTCACGCTACCCAGAATGAAGAAGATCAAGAAGAAAAAGTAACGCAGGTAGTCCACTACAAAGACAAGGTGACCGGAGAAACAGTAGCTGCAGACAAGACGCAGACAATTACATTCGTGAAGCACGGAGTAACAGACCTGTTTACCGGAGAAACAACGTGGACGGATTGGCTGACAAAGACTCCAGACTTTACAGCCGAAGAGAGTCCAGATCTTAGCGACAAGCATCTTCTTTTAGAAGATCCTGAGAATGGCAAAACAGCTGGCGGCTTAAAAGCTGAAGCAACTGATCCAGACTCTAAGCATGAGTACACGGTATACTATGTTCATGAAACCAAAAGCGAAGAAGACAGAGTCGAAGACGTAAAGCGCGTGATTCACTATGTAGACAGAGTGACTGGTGAAACAGTAGCCCCAGATGCTGAAGAGGTAATCCATTTTATTGGACACGGGGTAACGGATCTGTTTACCGGCAATACAACTTGGGCATGGGAAGCAGAAACCAAAGACGGATTTGAAGCCGTAACGAGTCCTGATTTAACATCCGAGCATCTTTTGCTAGAAAAGTCAGAAGATAAAACAGCTGGTGAATACAAAGGTGTTCAGGCAAAAGATCCAGATTCAAAATATGAGTACACAGTATACTATGTTCACGCTACCAAGAACGAAGAAGATCAGAAAGAATTAGTAACGCAGGTAGTCCACTACAAGGACAAAGTGACCGGAGCAACAGTAGCTACGGATAAGACGCAGACGATCACATTCGTGAAGCACGGCGTAACAGATCTGTTCACCGGAGAAACAACGTGGACAGACTGGCTGATAAATACTCCGAACTTTACGGCCGAAGAAAGTCCGGATTTAAGTGGCAAGCATCTTCTTTTAGAAGATCCTGAGAATGGTAAAACAGCCGGCGGCTTAAAAGCTGAAGCAACTGATCCAGACTCTAAGCATGAGCACACGGTATACTACGTTCATGAAACTCGAAACGAAGAAGATAAAGAAGAAGTAGTAAATCAGGTAGTCCACTACAAAGACAAGGAAACCGGAGCAACAGTAGCTACGGATAAGACGCAGACAATTACATTCGTGAAGCACGGCGTAACAGATCTGTTCACCGGAGAAACAACGTGGACAGACTGGCTGATAAATACTCCGAACTTTACGGCCGAAGAAAGTCCGGATTTAAGTGGCAAGCATCTTCTTTTAGAAGATCCTGAGAATGGTAAAACAGCCGGCGGCTTAAAAGCTGAAGCAACTGATCCAGACTCTAAGCATGAGCACACGGTATACTATGTTCATGAGACAGAAAACATTTCTCGTGATAAAGCAGTTACTCAAATTATTCATTACGTGTATGAAGGTGGCGGTACTGCTCATGAAGATTACACAGCTACATTGAAATTCACTCAAACTGGCGTGAAAGATTTGTTTACTGAAAAAGAAACATGGAACGGCGAATGGACATTGGCTCAAACCTTCGTAACTGTAACGAGTCCAGATATTCCTGGTTACACTCCAGATAGAAAAGAAGTAGGGCCATACACAATCGAAGTGACTAATGATAATTTTGATGATAATTTGGACAAAGAAAATACTGTAATTTACAAAGCCAACTCAGTAACGCCTGATCCAGGTACAGACCCAGATCCAAAACCTACACCAGATCCAACTCCAACTTCAGACCCAGATCCGGACCCAACACCTACTCCAGATCCAGTTGATCCAGAAGATCCTGCTCCACTTCCAGAAGAAGATCCAGGTTCTGAATACCCAGATCAACCGGAATTCACTGAAGAAGAGGAAAGTGTAGAGCCACACGATACTGTAGAACCTAAGAAGGGAACTTCTAAAGTAGCTCCTCAAACAAATGTAGTGACTGAACAGACAACACCAGAAACTGTTTCAACTGAAACAAGTGGCGTAACCGAAGAAAGTCAAACTACTACTGAGGTCACTCATACAAATAATGAAGAGACTTTACCAGAAACTGGCGAAAAGCATAATGAGTTTGCAAAAGTAATGAGTGGTTTAGCTGCTGCACTAGGACTTACCGGCTTGGCTGCAACTTCTAAGAGACGCAGGAAAGCGACTGCACATAATAGAAGAAATAAGAAAAACGGTAAATAAGTAAACAAACAGACATAACAGAATATCTCAAAAGAAAAGTTGTCGAAATTCGGCAGCTTTTTTCTTAAGAAAATTATAAAATAACACCGTGTTACTACTATGCAGGAAGCATTTTCAATGTAATTAGTATTATCAAATAAGATATATAAATATTAAAACGTACCTTTTTAATTCTGGAGAGGCGAATAGATGATGCAATATTATAGAGACATAGATTCAGATGCAAGCAATGAAGAATATCATGAATTCCATAATGACATGATGACGAATTATTCTAGAAAAAACGTTGAAAGCGACAAAGCAGACGCAATTAAATTTTTAACCAAGAATGGTTATGACAAGCAGTTTGCTCACGGAATTGTGCATAAACTTTGGAAATAATATCTTTACTAAGGAAGCTGTCGAATTCGGCAGCTTTTTTGCGTATGCTACAATAAACCAAATTAGAAAGGAGCATTTTCATGACTTTTTACACTATGAATTACATTCAGAATAATCAGAATACCGACCGCGCAATCTTCTACGTGTTAACCTTGATTGCGGCCGCCGCCATGATTATTTTTACTATTCTTTATTTGCACAACCGCTTCGCCACAAGATATCGCGATTTAGGCATCATCGCCTTGCTCTTCTTACTATTATTTGTGGGGACACAATATGAGAAGTACACACAAATTAACATGCAAAAGTCTCAAGCAACCCAAATCATTCCATTTATCAAATCCGTTGCCCGAGACGAAAACGTTAAAACTTCAGACGTCTTAGTAAGTTCAACCACCTTAGTCAACGGAATGATCGTGCGAATTGATTCTAAGAATGTCGATTATCAGTTGAACTTAAACACTGATCGAAATACTTATTCATTGACGCAAGCTCATGTAATCGATCATAGAGTGGATGTGAGGAATTAATCATGCAACTTGACTATACTCAACTTTTTATTAAATTTACCCTTGGCATTTTGACTTTAATTATTCAGATCAATGTTTTTGGTAAAAGCAACCTGGCTCCAACCACTGCCCTTGATCAGCTGCAGAACTACGTTTTAGGTGGCATCATCGGTGGTTTGATCTATAACCCCAACATTTCTATTTTGCAATTCTTATTAGTTTTAATTATCTGGACTCTAGTTGTCTTTATCTTGAAATTCAGCCGCGATCATAACAGCTGGGTTCGTGGAATCGTAGATGGCAAGCCGGTTCAAGTGATTAAGAACGGCAAGGTCCTAGTAGGTAACTGCATGAAGGCCGGAATTTCTGCTAATGAATTAATGTTTAAACTGAGAAGTCGTGGCATTTATTCTGTGGAAAAAGTAAAGAACTGTATTTTTGAACAGAATGGTCAATTAACGATCATCGAAAACGATGAGGCAAATATCCGCTTCCCAATCATTAGTGACGGGCAAGCCAATACCGATGTGTTAGAGCTAATCCACAAGGATGAATCTTGGCTTGAGCAAGAAGTAGAAAAAGCAGGTTATAATGGTATTAACGACGTCTTTTTAGGCGAATATATTGATGGACAATTGCATTTCACAGGATATGCAAATAATTAGGAAAAGAGAATTATCATGACAGATTTAACTAAGGTAAAAGAATGGGTCAAGGACGCTGACGCTGTAATCGTCACTGCCGGTAATGGCATGGCTAAAGAAGAGGGCCTCGACATCTTAAGTGAGGAGAACTTTGATGATCAATTCGGCAAAGTCGCTGACAAGTATGATGTGCATACAATTGGGGATGCACTTGATAAGAAGTTCGATACATGGGATGAACAATGGGACTTCTGGAGTCAACTAGTTAACGAATATTCACTTGAATATGAACCAAGTGAAACCATGTTGGCTTTAAAGAAGCTGCTTGAAGGAAAGCAATACTTTATTGCAACTAGTACCTTTGGCCATTTCTTTGAAAATGCTGGCTTTAATGAAAATCGTATCTTCAACGCCTTTGGTGATTGGACCAGAATGCAATGTTCTAGCGGCATTAATCACGGTCAAAAAGACGATCGCGAAGTCGTTAAGAAGTACTTAGAAGGGAAAGGCGAAGTGCCAAAATGTGAAGACTGCAATTCTCCAATGGAATTGCACATGCCACTTAACGCCAACTTTTTCCCAGATACTGATGCTAACACTCGCTTCCGCTGGTTCTTAACTGGTAATGAGGATAAGAAGGTCGTTGTCTTAGAACTTGGCGTTGATGAGACCAGTCCACAACTACTTGATCCAATGGTTAAGTTAGTTGAACAATTCCCTAACTGGCACTATGTTGCAGCTGACTTAGCTACTGAAGATTTACCAGATGATGTTCAAAAGAGATCAGCTGGTTTTGACACTAATTCACACGATATGATGATGAAATTAACTAAATAGGTGAGAAATGAGTATCTACGTAAAAAACGGAATCTTGCATGTTTCTGGTGCACAAGATAAATTGCGCCAAAAAGGGCAAGAGACGCCAGACTTTTTGTCTAACTACACAATGCTTGATATTGAAACGACAGGCCTTAGTCCATACCGCGACCGAATCACTGAACTTGGTGCAGTTAAAGTAAGAAACGGTCAAATCGTTGATCAATATACTAACTTGGTAAAGTTCCCTAAAAATAATAAAGTACCTGCTTTTATTACTAAGTTAAACGGAATTACTGAAGAACAAATTGTTAATGAAGGTATCCCTGCCGAGCAAGCGATCAAAGAATTTCGCGAATTCATCGGTGATGACATTATTGCCGGCTACAACGTTAATTTTGACTTGAACTTTTTGTATGATTTAAGTCAAAAATATAAGTTGCCGGTTTTAAATAATGATTATGTCGATGTGTTGAGACTTGCTCGAGCATTTTATCCACATGAGCGGCATAACCGCTTAATCGACTGCATGCAACGCGCTGGAATTGCTCAAGTAGAAGAGCACCATGGTTTAGCCGATTCGCTTGATACAATCAAGGTTTATAACGACTTTAGTAAGAACTTTACAGATGAATTGCTTGAAAAGGCTCGTGGCACGATCAAAAACGTTGATTTAACCAGTGATGATGTGGATTATTACGAGCTTGGCTTTAGAAATCCTGTGCAAAACAAGCAGATCGTTTTATCTGGACACATTCACATGGATACTGACGAAGCTGACAAGATGATCAATAATATGGGCGGAAAAGCTGTGGATAAAGTTGATCCAACAACCAATTATTTGATCATGGGTGACCACGACTTCTTCAGAAACGACAACGAAGATTTGAATACGGCACGCAGTTTAATTAAGGACGGTGCAAAGATTAAGCGTTTGTCAGAGAGCTTCTTTTTGGGGATGCTCGATGATTGGGCACGGAGTTAGAAAAATATGGCAAGAAGAAGACGAAAAAAACAAGGGACAGTTTTTTCATCCATTATTGTAATTATTGCGATTGTCTGGGGAGTATTCACTAAAGCTGGCAGCGACCCTGATGGCAGCCAGTTTATTAATGAAATTACAGGTAATACGCCTCGAACTACAAACACAATCCAGAAGGCATCTAAAGCTGGGAAGGTTTATGGAGGCTTGTCGCAAGCTGATTATAAAAAGCTAGCTGATCTCAATTTTAAGAGTGGGTCAAAAGCCTACACCGAGGTTAACCACAATCGGTCAACTTTAGTTAAAAGCTCATGGAAAGTGAATCGCGTAATCTATTCTAATTTGGATTCATTAAACAGGACGTCGCGCTCGAATACCGCTTTTTTAGAGCGTCGTAATGTCGCAAATGATAGTCTGCGTGTGCGGCAGTTTGTTGAACCAACCGCTTGGCACTACAATCGACGAAACGGCACTCAGATCTATAACCGTGGTCACCTAATTGCTTATTCAGTTTCAGCCGGTATTGACCAAAGCGGAAACTATGATCCAAGCAATCAATCAGGTGATCAGAACAACCCTAAGAATTTGTTCACCCAATCTGCTTTTTCTAACCAAAGAATTCAAACGATCTTTGAAAGCAAGGTGCGAAAAGCCTTGCGACAAAATAAACGTGTGATTTATCAAGCAACCGCCATTTTTAGAGGTAACGAACTCATGGCACGTGGAGTTAACCTCCAAGCCGTGTCAACCGATGGCAGCTTGGACTTCAATGTTTATTTGTATAATGTTCAACCAGGCTATGAATTTAACTATGATAATGGTAGAGCAAAAGTTGATCGCCAAATGCGAGTCAATGAAGAGTAGAATAGAAACTATAATTTTTGATTTTTAAATAAAAAGGAAGTAAATAATGAAAAAAGATAACTGTACCGCAATGCTTGTCGGTAAAGACGCTTCAATCGATGGTTCAACTATGATCGCTCGTGACGAAGACGGTTACGGTGGCATTAACGAAAAGCTTTTTGTCGTAAACAAGGCTCGTCACTACGATGAAGACTACGTTTCAAAATACAATGGCTTCAAGATGCACCTTGAAGGTGACGGCTGCAAGTGGACCGCTGCTCCAACTGCTGATGACTCAGAAGGCCGCTGGGATGAACAAGGTATTAACGAATACAACGTTGCAATGTCAGCTACTGAAACTGAAGCAACTAATGCTCGCTGCTTAGGTCATGACCCACTTGTTGAAGACGGTATTAACGAAGACTCAATGGTTTACATCACCTTGCCATTCGTCAAGACTGCTCGCGAAGGTGTTAAGCGTTTAGGTAGTTTAATTGAAAAATACGGTACTGGTGAAAGTAACGGTATTGCTTTTTCAGATAATAAAGAAGTTTGGTACCTTGAAACTGGTGCAGGTCACCAATGGGTAGCAGCTCGTGTTCCTGATGATTCATACGCAATTTGCCCTAACATCATGGTTATCCAAAACGTTGACTTTGATGATCCAGATAACTTTATGTTCAGCGATGGCATTCAAGAATTCGTAGAAAAGAATCATTTGAATAACTCTACTGATGGCAGCTTTAGTTTCCGTGATATCTTTGGTACTAAAGACGAAGCCGATGCTTTCTACAATACTCCAAGAACTTGGTACGGCCAAAAGTTGTTCAACCCAAGTATTGAACAAGATCCAACTAGCCAAGAAATGCCATTCACTCGTGTTCCTGAAAAGAAGATCGGCGTTGAAGACGTTCAAAAGTTTTTGACTAGTCACTACAATGGAACTCCATATGATCCAATGGATACTTTCTCATCCGGCACTGAAAAAGAACAAAAGATGTTCCGTTCAATTGCTTTGGACAGAAACCAAGAATCAAGCATCTTACAAATTAGAAATGATGTTCCTGCTAAGATGGCTGCCATTCAATGGATTAACATGGGCTTTTACGCATATTCTCCATATGTTCCTTTCTACACTAACATTGAAGATACGCCTCTTAACTACAAGGTTGCAGACCACATGGTAGATCCAGATAGCAGTGCATACTGGCTTTACAAGACTTTGCAAGTTATCGTTGAACCACGCTATCACCAATATATTTATGAAGTAAATGCCTACCGTGATGATTGCCAAAGCTACGGTATTGGCAGAATCGATGCAATTGATGAAAAGGCTAAGGATCTTGATGGCACTGAACTTATCAAGTACTTAACTAATGCAAACGATGTTACCGCTGGTGTGATTACCAAGAAGACTAAGGAATTAATGAGCAAATTGGTAAGACAAGCTTTGAATAGTTCTAAGTATCAATTTGAACGCGGCGACAACTTATAAAAAACAAAATGTAATAAATAATTCAAAAATCGATCATGGAATATATTTCATGATCGATTTTTTTGGTACGTACCACAATATTTAGTAAACCCGAACAAAACGGATATTTTTGATAATGTAAGCATTTGATTACGAACAAAACACGAATACTGAGAGAAATTTATTTCATCAGCACTGAGAAACCACGAATTTTTTAATTGAATCATTTGTGCTTTTTCTCTCTTTAGCTTAGAATTAATAGAGAAATTTATAACTTAAAATCAATATATAGTGGTGTGTGAATCTTATGAATGATGATAAATTCGTGGAAGTAAAGAACCTTAAAAAGGTTTACGACAATGGTCATGAAGCAATCAAGGACGTTAGCTTTTCAGTAAAAAAAGGCGACCTTGTATGTTTGCTTGGCCCTTCAGGTTGTGGTAAAACGACCATTTTAAACATGCTTGCTGGTTTACTTAACCCAACCAGCGGTGACATTCGTTTTGATGGCAAGTCTGTTGTAAACGTAGCGCCTAAAGATCGTCAAATTGGCTATGTTTTCCAGAACTACGCTTTGTACCCACACATGACAGTACTTCAAAACGTAATGTTTCCTTTGACTGTCGGCAAACAAAAGATGCCTAAGGATAAGGCTAAAGAAATTGCCGAAAAATACATGGAAACTACGCAAATTATGGAACTTGCTGACCAAAAGCCAGGTAACTTGTCAGGTGGTCAACAACAGCGTGTTGCCATTGCCCGTGCTTTGGTGCAACAACCTAAGATTTTGCTCATGGATGAACCTTTGAGTAACCTTGATGCTAGATTACGTTTGAAGATTCGTGAAGAAATCCGTAACTTAGTTAAAAAAGTGGGCATTACTACTTTATTTGTTACCCACGACCAAGAAGAAGCCTTATCTATCGGTGATAAAATCATCCTCTTCAATAATGGTGTGATCCAACAAGACGATATGGGTCAAAACTTCTATCTTGAACCAAACAATTACTTTGTTGCTAACTTCGTTGGTAACCCTGTTATCGATAACTTCAACGTTACTGTTAACGGTGACAAGATTAGCGGATCAGACTTTGAAATTAACGTTGCTGATTTAGATAAAGATCGCTTCAAGCATGACTTAACTGATGGCGAATACGTATTGTCAGTTCGTCCTGAAAACATTTTGCCTGCTGAAAATGGTGATGTTTCAGCTAAGATTGACGACGTTGAATTAATCGGCCGCGAACGCATTTTGAAGTTTACTCATGACGGCGTTCAAGCTCGTTCACTTGTTGATCTTGAAACTCCAATTAAGCGTGGCGACAGCGTCAACTTAAAGATGCGCTTAGATCGCGTATTCCTCTTTACTAAGGAAGGAGAGCGTGTGTACTAATGAAGAGCAATCAAAAGAAAGCTTGGCTCTTTTTAGCGCCAACAATTATCTTTGTTACTTTCTTTAGTATCTACCCAATTTTGCGGGCCTTTGTAATGAGTTTTCAAAGCGGTCCACTTATCAACTTAAACTGGAGCGGCTTTAGCAACTATCAATACATTTTTAGCGACCCTGAATTTTGGCGTGCTATTAAGAACACTATTTTATATGCATTGATTTCAGTGCCTGTTGCCTTGGCTATTTCAATCATGTTAGCCTGGTTCATTTTTAGTAAAGTAAAGCACAAGTCATTCTTTGAAACGACTTTCTTCATGCCTTATGTTACTTCAACTATTGCGATTGGTATTGTGTTCCGTTACATCTTTAACGGTGAGTACGGGATGCTTAACTTCTTGCTTAGAGCACTTCACTTGCCAGCTCCTAACTGGATTGATGATCCATCGATGTCACTTACTACCATTATTATCTTTGGTGTTTGGACATCCTTGGCCTTTAACATCGTTATCTTGATGGGTGCTCTTCGTAACATCGATCCAAACTACTACACTATTGCCGATATGTATGGCGCAACTGGTACTGAAAAATTCTGGCGCATCACAATGCCACAATTAGTCCCAACTATTGCCTTCTTATTGACAATGAATATTATTGCCGCATTCAAGATTTATACTTCCGTATATGCCTTGTTTAACGGTCAAGCTGGTGTCGGTAACTCAGCTACTACTGCAGTGTTCTACATTTATAACAAATTCCAAATTGTAGGAACTCCTGGTGTAGCGATGGCCGCAACGGTAGTTTTATTCCTCATTATTATGTTTGTAACGTTCTTACAACGTAAGATGATGAAGAAGATTGGGGGACGGTAAAAATGAAGAAGATTCGTTGGGGTACTTTGATTGCCTACATTGTTTTGGCAATCTTTGCGATTATTACTGTCTTTCCATTCGTTTACATGATTTTGGGCGGTTTAATGAGTTTTAGAGAAACTACTACTATTCCGCCAACACTTATTCCAAAGCATTTTGAATGGTCAAACTATGCTAAGGTCTTTGCTCAAGCACCATTTGCACGTTACTTCTTGAACACCTTTATCACAGCAACTGTAACTACTGTGGTTAGTTTGTTCAACGCATTGCTTGGTGCCTTTGCCATGGTTAACTTGAAATTCAAGGGTAAAGGAATTGTTCAAGTTGTTCTCTTATCACTTTTGATGGTGCCAGGTGAAGCAATCATCTTTACCAACTACAACACTATTGCCAGAATGGGCTTACTTAACACTTACATTGGTTTGGTACTTCCATTCTTGACTTCAATTTTCTACATGTACTACTTACAAAGCTACTTTGGCTCAATCTCACAAACTATTTATAAGGCTGCGATGATTGATGGAGCTAGCGACTGGGAATACATCTGGAAGATTTTGGTACCAATGTCTAAAGGTGGTTTGTTTACTGTTGCGCTTTTGAGCTTCATTTCAGGCTGGAATTCATTCCTATGGCCATTATTGGTAACTAACGAAGACAGCATGAGATTGCTTAACAACGGTTTAACTTCATTTGCTTCAGATGCAGGTAGTGAAACTCAATTGCAATTAGCAGCTGCAACCTTGACTGTTTTGCCAATCTTGATTTTGTACTTCATTTTTAGAAAGCAAATTATTAGAGGGGTAGTACGCAATGACCTTAAAGGATAAAACAACTGTCACTTTTTATAATGGACTCACTACAATTGGTGGTCCAATGATTGAAGTGGCTTATAACAAGTCACATGTTCTGTTTGACTTAGGCGAAGTATACCGCCCTGAATTAAAGCTACCTGATGAAAGTTATCAAACTTTGATCAAGAATGAATTGATTGGTGACGTACCTAATTTCTACGATCCAAAGATTACCGGTAAGCCAATTGATACTGATCGCTGGGAACATTCTGCAGCATATATTTCACACTTGCACTTGGACCACAGTAAGGCCTTGAATTTACTCGCACCTGAAATTCCACTTTATGCAGGTCCAATTACTGCACATTTGCTTCCTACTTTAAATGAAAATGGCGACTTCCTTTTGCCAGCTGCAGGCCACGCTAAAAACTACACGCGTCCAATCATTGCGGCTGAATACAAGAAGCCAATTAAAGTGGGCGATATTACCCTGGAAATATATCCTAGTGACCATGATGCATATGGTGCTACTGGTTTATTGATTAAAACGCCTGACAAGCAAATTGCCTACACTGGTGATATTCGTTTGCACGGCTACCACCCAGATTGGGTTCGTGCATTCATGAAGGCAGCTAAGGGTAGCGACATGTTAATCATTGAAGGTACCGGGGTTTCTTGGCCAGAAGAAAAGCATGATGAAAATAGCGAAGAATTCACTGGCCCTAAGAATGAAGTAGAACTTACTGAAGAAATCGTCCGCTTGCAAAAAGCTAACCCTGATCGTCAGATTACTTTTAACACTTATCCAACTAACGTGGAGAGATTGCTTCGCATTATTTCAGATTCTCCACGTAAGGTAGTGCTTCATGCCAAGCGTGCGCATTTGCTTAAGGACAGTCTTAACCAAGACTATTCATATTACTACTTGCCAGAAGATGAAAAGTATTCCGATTTAAATCCTGAGCTTGAAGTAAACTACGACGAGCTTTTGGCAGATAATCACAAATACTTGTGGCAAGTTGTAAGCGGTTATGATAAGCTTCAGGAGGGTGGATTATACATCCACTCAAACGCTGAGCCTTTGGGTGATTTCGACCCTGCCTACAAGCCATTTGTAGAGCAATTCGATAAGCTAAATATTGAGTTTGTAGCGCTTCGCTGCTCAGGTCATGCCGATGAAAAAGAACTCAAGGAAATAATTAGTGGGATTCAGCCAGCTATTTTGGCACCGGTGCACACATTGCATCCGGAGCTGGAAGAGAATCCATTTGGAGAACGTATTTTACCTAAACGTGGTCAAACAATCACGCTTTAGTAAAATGAAAAAATTGTTGTTTAGTTTTATTTTTTAGGAGGATTTATCCAAATGAAGTTTAGTAAGAAACTTGCTACGGCTGCCGTTGCTGCTTTAGCCTTAGTAGGAACTGCTGCTTGTTCAAATGGTGGCAGCAACTCTTCATCATCAAGTTCAGAAAAGATTCCATCAAAGATTACTAAGAAGACTACAGTTGTCTTTTGGAATGCTATGCCAGGTGTACAAGGTTCAACTTTGAAGCAATTGACTAACGAATTCGAAAAGAAGAACCCTAAGATCAACGTTAAGTTGGAAAACCAAGGTGCTTATAACGATTTGCAAGCTAAGATTAACTCAACTTTGCAATCACCAAACAACTTGCCAACTATTACTCAAGCATACCCAGGCTGGCTTTGGAACGCTGCACAAAACAAGATGCTTGTTAACTTAACTCCATACATCAACAACAAGAATGTTGGTTGGGGCAGTGCTAAGGCATCAGGCATTAGAACCGAATTACTTGACGGTGCTAAGATCAAGGGTACCCAATACGGTATTCCATTTAACAAGTCAATTGAAACTTTGACTTACAACGCTGACATGTTCAAGAAGTATGGCATTAAGAAAGTTCCAACCACTATGGATGAACTTAAGCAAGTGTCAGAAACTATTTACAAGAAGAGTAACCACAAGGTTGTAGGTGCTGGTTTTGACTCACTTTCTAACTACTACACTCTTGGTATGAAGAACGAAGGCGTTGACTTCTCAGACAAGATTAACTTCAGTGGTGCTGATTCAAAGAAAGTTATTAACTACTACGCAGATGGTGTTAAGAAGGGTTACTTCAGAATGGCCGGTTCAGATCACTACCTTTCAGGTCCATTTGCTAACGAAAAGGTTGCTATGTTCATCGGTACTTCAGCAGGTGAAGGATTTGTTAAGCAAGGTGTAGGTAAGAAGTTTACTTACGATGTTGCTCCTCGTCCTGGTAAGTACACTATGCAACAAGGTACTGACATTTACATGTTCAACCACGCAAGTGCTGATCAAAAGGCTGCCGCATTTAAGTACATTAAGTTCTTAACTTCTAAGTCAAGCCAACTTAAGTGGGCTAACGCAACTGGTTACATCCCAGTTAACGAAAGCGTTGTAACTTCAAGTGAATACAAGAACAACAAGAACATTAAGCTTCCTGCTAAACTTGAAGACTCAATGAAGCACTTATACAGTGTTCCAGTTTCAAAGAACTCAAATGCTGCATTCCAACAATTGAACAGCATTATGCAAAACATTTTATCCGCAGCTCAAAAGGGTCAAAATGTTAACAGCCAAATTAACGCTGGTAAACAAAAATTTGATGCTGCTTGGAAGCAATAAAACTAAATAACGATTAATTAATGTTAAAAGCAGGCCGTGCTGGGTCTGCTTTTTTTGTTGAAAAATGGTAACATTTATAGGTAAATAAAAATTGCAGAGGTGAGCCAGTTGATAAGACAGCAGAATTTCCCAGTGGAAACAAAATACAAATGGTATGACATCAACAATTTGAGTGAGGAAGATAGCGACAAATTGCAAAGTGAGTTCAATTTTACGCCGGATATTATTTCATATATTTCCGACCGTCACGAACGTCCCCACTACAACTATGACTTGCATACCAAGAGTCACTTGTTGGTTTACGATGTACCGATCTGGCCCACTAATACGATTAAGCACTTTACGTCACACCCAATTACATTTTTGGTTGTTGGTGAAAATGTCTTTACTTTCCATACTGAATCAACCAGTTATGTTTTTGACGAATTCAACGATGAGCATATGCGTGAAAGATTGTCTGAAGCAAAAGATGTAACAGAACTGCTCATGCTGTTTTTCTTATATTCTTCACAATACTTCCAGCGTGCCGTTACACAGCTTGATGTTGAGCGTAACAGCTTGGATCAAAAGTTATCTGATGACATTAACAACAAAGATTTGGTTGAACTATCAAACATTGAAAAAAGTTTGGTTTATTTATCTAGTTCAATTCAAACTGATCTGATCATGCTTCACAGTTTGGACCATAGTAAGTTGAACTTTACTAAAGAAGCTAGCGAACGACTCGACGACGTTTTGATTGAATCAAGCCAGTCCGCAGAAATGGTTAAGATTTCGCAGCAGGTTACTAAGACTCTATCAGCAACATCCAACAACATGATAAACAACAACCTGAACGACACGATGCAGTTCTTAACTGTGTGGTCATTGGTTTTGACAATTCCAACCATTTTAACTGGGTTTTATGGGATGAACGTTTCTTTGCCAATTTTGAAAAATTCATTCGACTGGATTTTGATTATCCTGTTGATGATAGTTTTGATGGTTTGGTTGGTAATACTGATGAAGCGGCACCATTTCTTCTAAGATTGAGGCAAATAAATGAAACATAAAGTATTAGTAGGTGCGGTTATTTCAACGCTGCTTGCCTTCTTGCTGTATTCATCCAACATGAAACGAGTAGAAAACGCTAAGTTAAAAGTTGTTGGACCAACTGTAAGTAAGGTTAACAAAAAGAGTAAGAAAAAAGCTAAAGAGCCAAAGGTCAAGACACTGAAAGAACCTAAGGTTAACTCAATTGAATATACTAACCATGTGAAAGCCAAAAGTGGCAGTAACAAGAAGCTAGTTAAGATAGTCAAGAAGACAATGGGAATTGACGATAGCTATCAAGTTGCCATTCAAGATTTGAATAATTCCAGCCGTTATGCTGTAGTTTCCAATACAGGCAAAGCTCATGATGCAAAGAAAGCAATGAAGCTCTACTTGTTAATTGCGCTTTATGAGCAAGAACAAAAAGGAAAGTTGGGGACTAACACCGCAATTAAGATTAAGAAATCTGATAAGGCAAAAGGCGACAAAATGCTGCAAGTCAACATGGCTTATGGTATTGCCTATTTGCGTGAAGCAATGCTAAAGGGTAACAAGACAGCTTCGAATGCGCTTCTTAGAAAAATCGGTGTAAATAACGTTGACTCTATTGCAAAAAGAATGGGTGCAACGCAAACAACGATTGCCAAAAACTTTAACGGTGATTCATACGGCAAGACAACTGCCAATGATTTAACTAAGACAATGGTCGGGCTTTACCAAGGTAGAGTATTGAACCGTCAGCATGCTAGTCGCGTACTTAGCACGATTGCTAAAGACCGTCCTCTTCCAAGTTTAGTTAATGGCATCAGCGGCGGCGTTTATGCTATTGGTGATCAAGACTTTGCCACTGCGATTGTTCAAGGTAGAGGCAGTGCCTACAGTATTTCTGTTTGGGGTAGCAACAATAAGAACTTTAACAAGTTAGGCAAGCAAGTTAATACTTGGTTTAGCAAGAAAAAGTAAAATAATAAAGACAAATAATGAGTGAAGTGAGACCCAAAAGTTAGACACTTTTGGGTCTTTTATTATGACTAAATTTAATAAAGAACAA
>NZ_CABUIW010000030.1 GCF_902491705.1 uncultured Lactobacillus sp.
AAAGGTGAATAAAAGCATCGTCATGCTTCTATTCACCTTATACTTTAGGATGTTTGAGCAAGACCTGCAACTGCACTGACGAATGCATCACGACCAGTTCCGTAATCAAGATTGTGTTGAACGTAATCTGGAGCAAGTAAACTTGCAGCTTTTTCAGTGTCGCCAGTTGCGAAAGTGTTAATAAGGGCTAAAGCTTTTTGAGTGTTTGTCATATTGTTTTCTCCTTTATTTTTAGTGAATGGGTTAACAGATTTAAGAATATTTTTAATACTTGTCATTTTCATATATCCCTTTCAAAAGATGTTTCTTTATTCTTTACACGTATTATATTATCACATGTATTTTTAAAATCAACATGTTTTTACGATTTTTTTCAAAAAAATAAAGCCCGCAAAATTGCGAGCTTCTATATATCTTCTTTTTAATTATTAATCTTCAATTTTTAGCATCTTATCTAAGTCTACTCGATGAGCATGATACTCATTTACTCTAGTGCTTTTATCACCATAGCCTAAAGCAATTCCCATACCGATAGTTTCATCATCAGGAATATTCATAATCTTACGAATTGATTCAGGGAACTTCACGATTTCATAAGCAGGCATTGAGTCAATTCCTAACCCCTTAGCAGCAAGCATCAAGGTTTGACCAAAAGCACCCAAATCATAGGTTGACCAACGATTGGAATTCTTAGGAATAGTTAAGTAGCAAATAACTGGCGCATCATATAAGCGTTCTTGCAAGTCAGCTCTAGTTACGCCTTCAATTGGATTAGTTTCCCAGAATTTTTCGGTATCAGCATTATGTCTTGCCATGTTTTCTCTAGGAAATTCTGCCCAATCTTTTCTATGAGTAGTTGGCCAATCTGGATTAGCCTTTACGCCTTGCTCTACATTTTCACGGTGCTTTTCTTTAATTTGCTTAAGCTTTTCACCAGTTGCAATGTAAACCTTCCATGGTTGAGAATCGACCCACGAAGGTGCTTGTTGTGCCAATCTGACAATTTCTTTTAAATCATCTTCACTAACTTGTTTATTTGAATCAAACAAGCGAGTTGAGTGTCTGCTAGAGATTGCTTCTTTTACATCCATTAATTTTCCTCTTTCTAATATATTTATTTCTAAATTATGACCACCAAAGTTTAATCAAAGCTTGAGTACCATCGTTACCCAATTTCTTCTCATCTACTAATTGCTCATATAATTCCTTAGCTTGTTTAGTTGCAGGTAGATTCAAATTCATCTTATCTGCTTCATCTAAGGCAATTCTTAAATCCTTCAAGAAATGCTTTGCAAAAAATCCAGGAGTATAGTCACCTTTCAAAATTCTTGGACCATATGTACCCAAGCTAAAGTTTTCTGCAGCCCCACTTTGTAAGGTTTGACAAACTTGCTCTAAATCAAGTCCAGCTTTTTTCGCATAAACTAACATTTCTGTTAAGCCAGTCATTGTACCTGCTATCATAATTTGATTTGCCATCTTGGCATTTTGTCCAGAACCGGCTGGTCCGAAATAATTTAAACTGCTACTGAATTTCTGAAAAATAGGTTTTATTGCTTCAAAATCACTCTTTTTACCACCTATCATCACAGTCAAGGTACCATTCTTAGCACCAACATCCCCGCCAGATACAGGTGCATCTAATACATGTATTCCTTTTTCTTGACCTTGTTCAAAAATTTTCTTAGCCAAACTAGGCTTACTCGTTGTCATATCGATTAAATATTGACCGTCATGAGCAGTTTCAAACAGACCATTTTTGCCAAAGTAAACATCTTCTACATCTGCTGGAAAACCTACCATTGTGAAAATCACATCACATTTTTCAGCCAAAAGTGCAGGTGAATCAGCCCATTTTGCACCATTTTCTACAACTTTATTAGCATGTGCCTTAGTGCGGTTATAGACAGTAACGTCTTCACCATTTTTCAACAGATTATCAATAATACCAGTGCCCATTACACCAGTTCCAACAAAACCTATCTTCATAATTTGCCTCTTAAAATATTACTTACGTATACACATATTTTAATACACTAAAAGTAAGTAAACAAAAAGACGGTTAAATTACCGCCTTATTTATTACTGCTTTCAAAATCAAGCAAATATTTCTTGGCTTCAATTCCAGCCGCATATCCGGTTAAACTACCATCCGCACCAATTACACGGTGGCAAGGAGTTAAGATCAAAATTGGGTTATTATGATTTGCCATCCCAATAGCTCTTGATGCTTTAGGATTGCCCATCATTTGCGCGACTTCACCATAAGTTCTGGTTTCTCCATATGGGATCTTTTCTAGTTGTGCCCAAACCTTCTTTTGAAAATCAGTCCCTTCAGCTCTTAATGGAAGATCGAATACTTTTCTTTTTCCTGCAAAGTACTCTTCAAGTTCATCTTTAGCTTTTTGAGCCATCTTCATAGATGAGTCATCACCAATGAATTTTTCTTCTTGCTTAACTGACTTAACACCAGTAACTGCATCCCCCACAGCCGTTATCTCTAACAAACCAATTGGAGTTTTAATAGTCAACTTACTGATATTTTTCATATTACTCATCATCCTTAATCACTTTAATTCTTCCAAGCAAAACAAATGCCATTGTCAAACCAAAAAGAATTCCACTTCCAAACCAAACGCCTATATTGAGCCAAATATTAAAAGTACTAAAGTCTTGCTCTGTAATGATTTGCAGTGCTGTCATACTTACTCCCCAATATAGTCCTGCTCTAATCCCACGAAGCCAAGCAGACTTTTTAGCTTCAGGTAAATCTTTAGCTTCAATTTCATTATCGTCTAAATGAAGTTTATGTACTTGATGAGAAACATAGCCACTGACAGCCAGTTCAACTATCAAGAATCCACCTAGTACAGTGTAGTAAGCCGCCTCCATATTAAAAATAGCAGCAACAATCAATGAAATAATAATTACGGCTCCCATACCTTCAAGGAAAAGTGGCAAAGCCCTCCCACCAATACGATTTATTTGTGACTCTTTATATTCATCAACTGGTCCTGAAATTCCGTACCATGAACTTATGTAGCGATTTAGCCAACTAGTCTTCTTGTTTTCCATCATCAACATCCCCATCCCAAAATAGTGTATTCAAATCTGTCCCTAACGTGTGTGCTAATTTCAAGCACAAATCCAATGAAGGATTATATTTATCATTCTCAATTAAATTAATAGTTTGACGAGCTACCCCAATTTCTTTAGCAAGCTCCATTTGAGATAGCTTCTTTTTTTTGCGATATATTTTTACATTATTTACATTCATTATTTATCCGAGTTTGCAATCTCTTCTTGTTTCTTAATATTGCGATGTCCATTCAAAATGATATAAATCATCAATGCTAGGCTAAATCCAGGAACTATTGCCACAATTGCCAGCACGCCAAGAAAAATCGGAAGGTTATCTGGAGTAAATAGTGCCGAAGTTAAATATCCCTTGATAGTTAACCCAATAATGAAAATTAAAAGCGAAATACCCGCGGAAATGGCATAGTATTTAAGAAAAGTGAGTAATTTCTTCATTTTTCTTCTCCTCCAACATGTCACATATATATTACTTTTTACACCTAGAATATTATTCCCACTTTTGCAAAAAGTCAATTATATGTGACAAAAAATATAAAAAATAAGATCTTAGTCATTGCAACTAAGATCTTATATCGTCATTTCTTATTTTTCTTCGTCAAAGAAATCCTCTATGTCTTTCTTGCTTCTTACTTTCTTAACGGAAATTTTCTTAGCAGCTTCACGCAATTTCATATCTACCATTTGCTCTAGAGTCAATTTATTATCAACATTTACTTCAGTTCGTTTTGCGTCAGTTGTCATATATCCTTACCTTATCAATATGATAAAAATATGCTTTGATTATTCACATCAACAGCCACTAAAAGTTACGTTCAAGCTCATACAAATCATTCAAAAATTCAGCTACCGTCTTAAGCTCTTCGCTTGAATACTTAGCGGTCAATTTATCAACTAATTCTTTCTTCAGTGCTTCAGTCATCTGATCATGAGCTTCAGCAATCTTTCGACCATTTTCAGTCAAAGAATAATATATTTTCTTCTTATCGTCATTATGCTTAAGGGCATTAATTAAACCAAACTCTTGCAACTTTTTGGCTGCACGAGTTACTCCCCCGCGAGTAACGTTGATCTTCCCAGCGATTTCAATTCCTGTCTGCTCGCCCATTTCAAGTGCGGACAAAGTATGAAAAGAAGCAATCGACAACTTAGATACAATCTCCTTTAATTCAGGATCAGATACATACGCTTGAATTCGCTGTTGCTCTTGAGAGCCGTGACTATTGCCATGTTGCATACGCAATAATTCAATTGTTTGTCGAATATCAGTTATGCTTTTTTCATCCATTTTTGATCCTCACTTTTCACCTTGCTGAAGCCATTATATCAAAAGTTCTTAGCCTTGGTTTCTGCCTCAATTATGGCCTTATTCAAAATTGCTTGTCGTTGATCGCGATGTGCATCTGCACCCTCAATAAAAACAGAATCTAAATCAGTAACACCGTAAAACTTCAGCATATTAGTTAAATAAAGATGGCCTAAATCCATGATGGCACAACTTTCGGGACTTTGAATCTTAAATGCTTTTCTAACAAAGAATTTAACAACGCCCCATTTACCATCTTTATGATACTCGCTTCCTGCAGCTTGAATATGGATGGCCTTTTTATTTTTTAACAAACCGACAGATCCCTTAGCGGTGTACTTGAAGGTCTTATGTGCGACTGCCGTTAAATCAAGATATTGCTTCATCTCTGCAGGAAGAAAGTGGTTATACATCGGATTGATAAAGACATACTTATCTGCATTAATGAATTCATTGAGCCATTCTTCATGGCGCTTAAGTAAAGCTACTTCTTCATCAGACATTGGTTCTTCAAATTTTTGCTTTCTCCAAGCTTCCATCGTTACATCGTTCAACGGTGGAACACCTTCTTTGGCATAGAGATCGCGAATTATAATTTTATCGTTGGGATGACTAGCCTTGTAAGAATCAATGAACTTCTTTCCTACAGTCAATGAAAGACTATTTTCGATATGTGGATGGGCTTGAATTACTAAAACTGTGCTCATATGAATCCCTCCTATTTTTGTTGCTTATCAACATTTCCAATCTATTATAGTTTATTTATGTTGCTTGTCAACAAAAATGCAGAAACAAAATAAGCCCTTAGCCATTACAACCAAGAGCTTATTTTTATATATCAATATTATTCCCATTCAATAGTGGAAGGTGGCTTACTCGTGACATCGTAAACTACACGGTTAACGTTATCAACTTCGTTTACGATTCTGTCTGAAATGTGACCTAATACATCCCATGGCAATTGAGCAAAGTCTGCAGTCATACCATCAATTGAAGTTACAGCACGAATACCAATAGTGTAGTCGTAAGTTCTACCATCACCCATAACACCTACTGAGCGAATACCTGGAAGAACTGTGAAGTATTGCCATACCTTTTCTTGAAGTCCTGCCTTCTTAATTTCTTCACGTAAAATTGCGTCACTTTCACGCACAATCTTAAGCTTAGGTTCAGTAACTTCACCAAGTACACGAATTCCAAGGCCTGGACCTGGGAATGGTTGACGCCATACCAAGTCATGTGGAATACCAAGCTTTTCACCAAGTTCACGAACTTCGTCTTTGAAAAGCTTACGAAGTGGTTCAATAAGCTTAAAGTGCATGTCCTTAGGAAGACCACCAACGTTGTGGTGTGACTTAATAGTTTGAGCAGTATTAGTACCACTTTCGATAACGTCAGTGTACAAAGTACCTTGAGCTAAGAAGTCAATTTGACCTAACTTTTGAGCTTCTTCATTGAAGACTTCGATAAATTCTTTACCAATGATCTTACGTTTCTTTTCAGGATCAGTAACGCCCTTTAATTTGCTTAAGAAACGTTCACCAGCATTAACACGGATAATGTTTACACCAAGATCCTTGTTCAAGGCCTTCATTACTTGGTCGCCTTCGTCTTTACGAAGCATCCCGTGATCAACGAAGATACAAGTTAATTGATCGCCAATTGCCTTGTGAAGAAGAGTTGCAGTAACACTTGAGTCGACACCACCAGAAAGGCCTAAGATAACCTTCTTGTCGCCAACTTCTTTGCGGATTTCATCAACCTTCATGTCGATGAAGTCTTCCATAGTCCAGTTAGCTACGGCACCACAAACGTCAAATGCAAAACGCTTCAAAATATCCAAACCATATTCTGAGTTACGAACTTCAGCATGGAATTGAATACCATAGAACTTCTTATCTGGGTTAGCAATTGCTGCAATAGGACAGTTCTTACTTGAAGCAGTTACTTCAAAGCCCTTAGGTGCTTGAGTTACTAAGTCGCCGTGACTCATCCAAACATATTGCTTGACTGGCAAGCCCTTGAATAAGGCACTGTCTGGATCTTCAACAGTAATGTTGGCTCTACCGTATTCTTTGTTATCAGCAGGTTCAACCTTACCGTCTAAGTCATAACTCATCAGTTGCATCCCGTAGCAAATACCCAAAATAGGAATACCTAATTTAAAGATTTCAGGATCTACTTTTAATGCACCTTCGTCATAAACACTGTTAGGACCACCTGAGAAAATGATTCCCTTAGGATTCATTTCTTTGATCTTCTCAATTGAAAGATCGTGGGGCAAAAGTTCAGAGTAGATGCCAAAGTCACGGATACGTCGGGTGATTAATTGATTATATTGACTACCAAAGTCAAGAACAATAATCTTATCAAAATCGTCTAGATTCTTAGCCACTAAATTCTCCCTCTTTTCAACTACACATTTTTAATTAACTCTACTAGGAATTTCAAAAAAGGTCAATCAATATTTATGAAACTAGTTCTAAATGTTCAGCTTTAATCAATCAAAAAAATAGCTCCTCTTTCTATAATTCGATAAAATTAAGATATAACTATATCTATTATCTGAATATATACAAAAGAGGTGTTAATCATGAACTTAACTAAACAAACAGTCGATAAATTCCTATCACTTCGCAAAAAGGCGGCTACTACTATCGCTACCGGTGTCATGCTCTGCATTTTGTCACCAGTTTTATTACTCACCCTACTCAGTTTATCTAAACTAAATATACTTAATCTCCCTAACAACGCTGCAGCTGCTACTGGCATCATCTTTCTACTTATCATTGTTGCTATCAGTGTCGGATTATTTATTTCAGCCGACTTCAAACTAGATCCTTTTGAAAAAATGGAATACGAAGATTTCGATTTAAGCGACGAACTAATTAGCACTGTACAAAAAGAAAAGGATCAATACGCTAAAACATATGCCACAATGACCACTGCAGCAATTGTGATCTTCATTCTTTCCGCAATCCCCGTAATTGCAGGAACCTTCTTTGAAAATACCCCTAGTTTTGAAAATCTCATGGTTGGTTTAGTCGCCATCACCTTAATCTTTGTTTCAATCGGTGTCTTCTTACTCGTTAAATGCAACACCATCATGAACAGCTACAACATTCTGCTTCAAACAGGCGACTATACTTCCAAAAACAAAAAGGGTCGCAAATTGATGAACAAATATGCTGCCATTTATTGGCTAATTGCTACCTTGCTATACCTAGGCTACAGCTTTATCACCAATAATTGGGAAAGAAGCTGGATTGTTTGGCCAATCTCCGGTATTTTATATGGCATCTTAGAAAAAGTATTCAGCTTAAAAAACGATAAGATGGCATCAGAATGAAATGCCTATTCAATAATCGAACATTAATGCTTAATTTTATACTTGTGTTCGGTAATGTATTTTGTTACTATTAAACCAACATAAATATCTATATATCGTCGAAATAAGGTCGACAGTTTCTACCCACTACCGTAAATGGTGGACTATAGGTGAATGCAAGTTAAGAAAAAACTTTAAGGACTTCTTTTACCTAATTCTGGTAGAAGAAGTCCTTATTTCTTTAGGAGGATTAAGTTGAAATTATTAGAAGAGCGAATTAAACGAGATGGTGAAGTTTTAGATGGGGACGTACTTAAGATTAACTCATTCTTAAATCACCAAGTCGATCCTAAGTTAATGATGCAAGTTGGCGAAGAATTTAAGCGACTATTCGCTGACGAAAAGATCGACAAAGTTTTAACTTGTGAAGCTTCCGGTATTGCACCTGGTATCATGACTGCTTACCAATTAGGCGTACCAATGGTCTTTGCTAGAAAGAAGAAGCCATCAACACTTAACGATGCAGTTTACTGGGCAGATGTCTTCTCATACACCAAGAAAGTCACCAACAAGATCTGTGTTGAAGAAAAATTCTTACACAAGGGTGAAAATCTTCTAATCATCGATGACTTCGTTGCTCACGGTGAAGCTGTTAAGGGTATGGTTAACATTGCAAAGCAAGCCGGCTGTAATATTGCTGGTGTCGGTGCCGTTGTTGCCAAGACCTTCCAAGGCGGAAGTGAATGGGTTGAAAACGAAGGCTTACGCTTTGAAGCACTTGCCAAGATTGACAGTTTCAAAGATGGTCAAGTTCACTTTGAAGGAGAAGAATAAATAAAAAATGGCACAAAAAGAAGTTAGTCACAAAAAAGCTGCTGTCTTAGGTTTGCAACACCTGCTGGCCATGTATTCTGGTGCGGTTGCCGTTCCTCTTTTAATCGGTACCGCCCTTAAATTCAATAGCGAACAGATGACTTACCTTGTTTCCATTGATATTTTTATGTGTGGACTTGCCACACTGATTCAATTGTTCCGTAACAAATACTTTGGTATTGGCCTTCCTGTTGTTTTAGGTTGTGCCATCCAAGCCGTTGCACCACTTGAAATGATTGGACAAAAGTTTTCAATCAACACTATGTATGGTGCGATCATCGTTGCCGGAATTTTCGTTTTTTGTATTGCTGGTTGGTTTTCAAAAATCAAAAAACTATTCCCGCCAGTTGTTACAGGAACTTTAATTACAGTTATTGGATTAACTTTGATTCCTGTCGCCGTCCAAAACATGGGTGGCGGCAATGCCCAAGCCAAAGACTTCGGTGATGCGAAGAATCTTATCGCAGCCTTCATCACCATCCTCATCATCGTAGCCATCGAAGTCTGGACTAAAGGCTTCCTTCGTTCAATCTCCGTTTTAATCGGATTAATCGCTGGAACTGTCATCGCAAGCTTCATGGGACTCGTTTCATTAAAACCAGTCGAACAAGCTTCATGGTTCCACTTACCACAACTTTTCTACTTCGGTGTTCCCGAATTTGAATGGTCATCCTGTTTAACCATGATCATCATCGCATTAGTTTCCATGGTTGAATCAACCGGTGTGTTCTTCGCAATCGGCGACCTACTTCATAAGGATATTACCGAAAATGACCTTAAAAAAGGTTATCGTGCCGAAGGTATCGCACAAATTTTCGGCGGGCTTTTCAACACCTTCCCTTATACCACATTCTCACAAAACGTCGGACTTCTTCAATTGTCCGGCATTAAAACTAAGCGTCCAATCTACTGGGCAGCTGGTTTGTTAATGGGTATGGGACTTCTTCCTAAAATCGGCGCACTTGTAACCATCATCCCTGATTCAGTCTTAGGCGGCACAATGTTAGTTATGTTCACCATGATCGCCGTTCAAGGAATCAGAATGTTAACAAAAGTTGATTTTGAAAACAACCGCAATATCTTGGTTGTAGCCATTTCTATCGGATTAGGTTTAGGCGTTACCGTATATCCACAAATTTTCCAAGCCTTACCTCAAACTGTTCAATTATTCTTGGGTAACGGTATCGTAGTAGCCAGCATCTGTGCTACCTTGCTTAACCTATTATTCAATGGAAGAAGTGGTGCCAAATAAGCTGAATACTCTATTTCATAATTTATAAATCTCAAATCTCACATATTTTTTCTATAAATATTTTTTAAAACCCTAATAAAGCGCCTGATACAAAAATCAGGCGTTTTATTTTTGACTTACTTGGTCTTCCTTATTTTTCCCTTTATTTCAATCTTTTATCTATAATAGATAAAAGAAGAATCTTTCAACAGCGAGGAAAATATGCCGAATCAATATCATAACTTTAACAATCAAAATATTGAAAGCCACATTCTATTTTATGGTGAACAAGCCTGCAAACCTGACGAATACTTTGAAGGCAATAATTTACGCAAAAATGATGTTCTGTATTACATCATGTCAGGTAAAGGAACTTTCAATTCCAGTGGTCACCATTCAGTTAAATTAAAAGAAGGTGACTTGTTTTACGTTCCGCGTAGTCAAACCTGCTATTTTCAAGCAGATCATGATGAACCATGGCATTACTTTTGGATCGGACTAGCTGGACCCGGTACCAACAAAATGATTAAGTCGTCTAATTTGCCTAACAAAAACTTTTTAAGACAGATTCAAAATACTAAGTTTTATGCGACCTTGCATAAGATCTATTCAGCTTTAAATAAAGAAACTTCGCTGCTTAATAATATTCAAATCGCTTCTCTTACCTATCAGCTTTTTTATAATCTAGTAAGCGAATTCCCTGATCATCCACCAGTACGTAAAACTCCTAAGATTGATCAGTATCAGATCGCTATTGATTATCTGAACAAAAACTACACTGATCCTACCTGCAATATCGTGGAGCTGTGCAATCGTCTCGGTGTCTCACGTAGCTTCTTATATGCCTTGTTTAGAAAGAATACTAAGATTTCGCCTCAAAAATATCTAATGCAGCTCCGCATGGAAGCCGCTAAGAAGGAATTACAAAACACTTCACATAATTTAAAGCAAATCGCCCATACGGTTGGCTACGGCGATGAATTTACGTTTTCCAAGGCATTTAAGCGATATAGCGGTGTGAGTCCTAACGTATTTCGTGGAAATTAATGTCTTTTTTGCATACAATATTAATATAAAGTAAAAAAATTATAGTAAAGGAATGATCCAATGAAACAAACAGAATGTACTACTATCTTAGTAGGTAAAAAAGCAACTATTGACGGTTCAACTATGATCGCTCGTAGTGAAGACGGCGGTCGTGTTATTATCCCTGAAGGTTTCAAAGCTGTTAACCCAGAAGACCAGCCTAAGCACTACGAAAGTGTCATCAGTCACCAAAAGATCGATGATGCGGACTTAGCTGAAACTCCACTTTGTTACACTTCTGCACCAGACGTATCTGGCAAAAACGGTATTTGGGGTGCAGCTGGTATCAATGCTGAAAACATTGCTATGACTGCTACCGAAACTATCACCACTAACTCACGTATTCAAGGCGTTGACCCACTTCTTGATCCATCAGAAGGCGGACTTGGTGAAGAAGACTTCGTTACTTTGACTCTTCCATACTTACATTCCGCATTTGATGGTGTTAAGCGTGTAGGTTACTTAGTTGAAAAGTACGGTACTTACGAAATGAACGGTATGGCTTTCTCTGACAAGGATACTATCTGGTATCTTGAAACTATTGGTGGCCACCACTGGATTGCTCGTCGCATCCCAGATGACGCATACGTTATTGCACCAAACCGTTTGAACATCGATGAATTCGACTTTGACGATACTGATAACTTCGCTGCTTCAAGTGATTTGAAAGACTTAATTGCTGAATACCACTTGAACCCAGACCGTGAAGGTTACAACATGCGTCACATCTTTGGTTCATCAACTATCAAGGACGCTCACTACAATAACCCACGTGCTTGGTACATTCACAACTACTTCGATCCTGACTTTGGCGGTCAACCTAGCGATCAAGATCAACCATTCATCTGCCATGCAAACCGTTTGATCTCAATCGAAGACATTAAGTGGGCTGAAAGTTCACACTACCAAGATACCCCATACGATGCATACGGCGATCAAGGTACTGCTGAACAAAAGAAGACTTTCCGTCCAATCGGTATTAACCGTAACTTTGAAACTCACGTTTTACAAATTAGAAACGATGTTCCAGCGGAAATTGCAGGTGTTCAATGGTTAGTATTTGGCCCAAACACTTTCAACAGTTTCGTACCATTCTACACTAACGTAACTACTACTCCAGAAAGTTTCCAAACTACTCCTAAGTTCAACTTGAACAAGATCTTTTGGCTTAACAAATTAACTGCTCAACTTGGCGACACCAACTACCGTGTTTACGGTGAACTTGAAGATGCCTTTGAACAAAAGAGCTTGGCACAATGCCACAAGATCCAACACGATACTGACAAGGAAGTTGAAGGCCTTTCTGGTAAAGAATTACAAGACAAGCTTATTGCAGCTAACCAAAAGATGGCCGACACTGTTTACAACAACACTGTTGAACTTCTCGGTCAAATGGTTGACGAAGGTCACGGTCTTATGACTTTGAAGTACGACTTGCTTGACTAATTTATAGTTTATATAAAAAATCTCTAAGCTAATTCAGCTTAGAGATTTTTTTATGCGTAAATTTATTAAATAGTCTATTAGATTATGACTGTTAAAAATTAAAGAGTGGCAAAGTGTAACAAAGTACGGATCATTTGGCAAGTGAATGAGTATTCGTTATCGTACCAAGAAACAGTCTTAACAATTTGCTTGTCACCTGAAGTAGTTACCATAGTTTGAGTTGGGTCAAAGATAGCACCTTCGGTCATGTTGATCACATCGCTTGAAACGATGTGATCGTCGTTGTAGCCGAATGATGGACTTTGATTCTTCTTCATTAATTCATTGATTTCATCAGCAGTAACTTTCTTCTTAAGGATTGAAACCAATTCAGTTTCTGAACCATCCTTAACAGGAACACGTTGTGCGTGACCATTCATCTTACCATTCAAGTTTGGTAATACTAAGCCAATAGCTTTAGCAGCACCAGTTGAGTGTGGGATGACATTTTCAGCAGCTGCACGAGCATCTTGTTCCTTACCACTACGTGAAGGACCATCCAAAGTCATTTGTGAACCGGTGTAAGCATGGATAGTAGTCATAGTAGCAACTTCAATACCAAATGCTTCATCCAAGAACTTAGACATTGGAGCTAATGAGTTGGTAGTACATGAACCAGCAGAAACAATCTTGTCATCTGCAGTTAAAGTATCTTCGTTTACTGAGTAAACAATGGTCTTCATATCACCTGCAGGTGCTGAAATTAATACACGCTTTACGCCGGCATCAAGGTGAGCCTTAGCCTTCTCCTTGCTAGTGTAAAAACCAGTACATTCAAGAACGAAGTCAACGCCGTCATTCTTAACCCAAGGAATGTTTTGTGCTTGTGGTTCTGCGTAAACACGGTATTTCTTACCATCAACTACGATTGAGTCATCAGTTGATGAAACTTCGTGATTGAAAGTACCGTGAGTTGAGTCGTATTTAAGCAAGCATTGCTGGAGTAGTTAAGTCGTTAATAGCAACAACTTCAATGTCTTTTGACTTTTCACCCAAGTCCATAATACGACGGAATGCCAAACGACCAATACGGCCAAAACCATTAATACCAATTTTCACTGTCATAATAAAGTCCTCCTTCGAACTCATTCAACTACAACAACTTTAAAAATAATTATCAAAATGATCGTGCTTAATTTTTTAGATCGATTGGTATTATTATTTTTTTATTTAAGCACAATCACTTTAGTCGAATTAATTTAGGGCTATCAATACATCCACATTTTAGTGGGACACTTTTTGTCCATTGCTGTGACGCTTTATGTCCCACTGAACCCCAAAAAATAGAGAAATACAAGAACCGTAAGCTTTTAGTTCTTATATCTCCCAATCGACACTTACAGTATATCAACTGCTTTACGTTTATGCAAGGAAAATTACTAACTTTTTTCAAGTATCTTACAATTTGTTAGATAGATGATTGATAGGCCAACGCTTTGTCAATTATTTGAACCAACAAAAAACCACGAATTAGTTAATTCGTGGTTTCATAAATATTCTAACTTAATTAACTGGATCCATTACACCAGGTACGGCTGGATCATCAACAATTGTAACATCTGCGCCCAATTGTCTTAGCTTTTCTTGGACACGATCATATCCGCGCAAAATATTACCTGCCTTATCGATTGTAGTTGTGCCATCAGCCATTAAACCTGCAATCATCAAACATGCTCCCGCACGAATTTCACCAGCAGTTACTTCTGCTCCATGAAGATGAGCAGTTGGATGAGCCAAAATAATATTGTCTTCAACTTTAATATTTGCACCCATCTTTTGTAATTCGGCAATATGTCCAATTCTCTTAGGATAAATATTGTCGATTACTACACCTTCACCACTTTTAGCAGTGAGTAAAAGTGGCGTAATTGGTTGCTGCAAATCAGTCGCAAATCCTGGATAGACGTCGGTCTTAACCTGCACCATCTTGAGATCTCCAGCTGGATAAACATAAAGTGAATCTTCGTCAGCATCAATCACTACACCCATTTCTTCAACCTTAGCAAGGTATGAATCAAGGTGCTCTTCAATAATGTTGTGAATACGAATGCCATTTCCAATGCACGCAGCTAAAGATACGTAGGTCCCAGCTTCAATTCTATCTGGAATGATAGTATGTGGAATTTGTGCTTTAAGCATATCCACACCTTCAATTCTGATTGAATCGGTACCTGCACCACGAATAACTGCCCCCATGTTGTTCAAGAAGGTAGCTAAATCGATAATCTCCGGTTCTTTCGCGGCATTTTCAATAATGGTTTGGCCTTGTGCAGTCACACTGGCCATAATAATATTCATTGTTGCCCCAACAGATGGCATTTTAAGGTGAATTTTCGCACCATGTAAGCCATCTTCAGGAGCCGTAATTATAATTTGATCATTTTCATTTTTTACGCTAGCGCCTAAGGCTTCAAAGCCCTTAATATGTTGGTCAATAGGACGTGGTCCAATATCGTCACCACCAGGGAAGCCCACAACTGCTTTGCCAAAACGACCAAGAAGTGCACCCATAAAGTAATATGAAGCACGTAAACTCTTAATCTTACCAGCTGGCAACGGACTCATCTTAATATTAGTTGGATCAATGCGCAAAGTTGTCTCTCCGAAATCACAATGCACATCCATTTCACTTAACAAGTCCATTAGGTTGGCAACATCGGCAATTCTTGGGACGCCTTCCAAAGTTACCGGTGTTCTAGACAAAATTGATGCTGGAATTAATGCAACAGTTGAATTTTTAGCTCCACCAATCCAAACATCACCCTGTAAGGGCTTTCCACCATGAATAATCATCTGCTTCATTGGCGAAAACAAATCCTTTTCTACTTTCAATTAATCATAATAATGTTAAAGGATATTTGCAAAAAAAACAAGAGCTGAGGCCCTCAGTTCTTGTTTTCTTAAGATTTTGTATCATTCAAATCTATTATTTTAGAATTTTTCAGCTGGAAGACCACTAGCTGCACCGATGAATGACTTGAACAAGCCTTCTGGACGTTGTGGACGGCTTAAGAATTCTGGGTGGTATTGAGCTGCGATGAAGAACTTCTTCTTTGGCAATTCAATAATTTCAACTAAGCGGTTATCTGGTGAAACACCTGAGAAGACCATGCCAGCCTTTTCAAATGCATCACGGTATTCATTGTTAAATTCGAAACGGTGACGGTGACGTTCTTGGATAACATCTTGATCATCGTAAGCTTCACGAGTCTTAGTACCCTTCTTAAGAGCTGCTGGGTAAAGACCTAAACGTAAAGTACCACCGATGTTTTCTTCATCACGCTTGTCAGCCATGATATCGATAATGTTGTTCTTGCAGTTAGGTTCTGCTTCAGCACTATTAGCATCTTCAAGATGCAAAACGTCACGTGCAAATTCAACACTGGCCATTTGCATACCCAAGCAAATACCTAAGAATGGAATATCGTTTTCACGAGCGTACTTGATAGCTGTGATCATACCTTCAAGACCACGAGTACCAAAACCACCAGGAACGATTAAACCATCTGAATCCTTCATAATATCTGCAATGTTGTCTTCAGTTACATCTTCAGCTTGTACCTTATCAACTTCAATTTTAGTGTTGTAAAGGTAACCAGCGTGTTGCAAAGCATCAGTAACCGAAATGTAGGCATCTTCAAGTTCTACATACTTACCTACTAAAGTAATCTTAGTCTTGTGCTTCAAAGTCTTAGCACGTTCATCAAGCTTCTTCCAAGCTTCCATGTCTGCTTCTGGCTTTGGACTTTCAAGGTGCAAGAAGTCACAAACTTTTTGATCCATACCTTGTGCTTGGAAAGCCAAAGGCACATCGAATAATGAAGGAGCATCAATTGATTCAATGATTCTGTCAACTGGAACATCAGTAAAGGTTGAGATCTTGTCCTTGTGTTCTTGGTCGATTGGTTCTTCTGCACGAAGAACAAGCATGTTTGGTTGAATACCAATGCTGCGAAGTTCTGCAACTGAGTGTTGAGTTGGCTTAGTCTTCATTTCATGAGCTGCGTGAAGAAGTGGTACCAAAGTACAGTGAATGTACATTACGTTGTCTTCACCAACTTCACGACGCATTTGACGAATAGCTTCCATGAATGGAGTTGATTCGATATCACCAACAGTACCACCAATTTCTGAAATAATTACATCAGAATCAGTAGTAAGAGCTGCACGCATGATCTTCTTCTTGATCATGTCAGTAATATGAGGAATTACTTGAACTGTAGCACCATGGTAATCACCGCGACGTTCTTTTTCCAAAACTTCTTGGTAAATCTTACCAGTAGTTACGTTAGAATACTTGCTAGTTCTAACGTCTACGATTCTTTCATAGTGACCTAAGTCAAGGTCAGCTTCTGTACCATCATCGGTAACATAAACTTCACCGTGTTGGTATGGGTTCATTGTACCTGGGTCAATGTTGATATATGGGTCAAACTTTTGCATGGTTACCTTTAAACCACGATTCTTAAGAAGTCGACCTAAACTTGATGCAGTAATACCCTTACCAAGTGAAGATACGACACCGCCAGTTACGAAGATGTATTTTGTCATATTCTGCTCCTTTATTAGTTATCCTTTAAACAAAAAAGCTCCCTCAAGTTAGGGAGCTAAACGCACATAGGGTGCCCAAGAAAAATATTATCTGCTTTTCCTTCTTAAGTCAAGAGGCAAGCAAATTAATTATCCTCGTCATCATCATCGTCATCGTTTAATTGTGATAATTGACCTTCAATACCATCTGGCAATACGTCATCACTATCGTCGTTGTCTTCATCGTAATCAGAATCATCATCGTCATAGTCGTCATCGCTGTCATCAGCAGTGGCATCTAAGTCGTCGTCTTCTGGGTCATCATTGTCGTAGTCGATAATGTCGTCATCACCAGTTGCACTTGCTAAGAAGGCATTAACCTTCTTGTGGTGCTTACGTGAATCATCTTCGTCTTCATCTTCTGGGTGGTTAACTTCTTCGTCAACTGATTCGTATGGGAACCATGAACGAAGTGCCCAAACATTTTCACCCATGGAAATAAATTCACCATCGGTGTTCATGTCAGTATAGAATTGTGGCAAACGTTCACGAATTTCTTCGTCACTCTTATTCAAGTATTTTTGTACGGCATTAACAATATCGGCAAATGCCATTCTTTTACCATTATCTTCCAAAATTGCACGAGCAACTTCGATCATTGATAATTCGTCGCGGTTTTTGTCTTTAAATTTGTCTAATCCCACAGCTGTACGTCCTCTCTTATACAATCTTTACTATTCTACTAGGCGTTTAAGTAAAAATCAACGTGACTGCATAGTTACCTATTAAGTATAGACCATTAAAGAGGTCATATTCAACCCGAAGTTTATGTGAAGCGTCTTCATCAGAATATTCGAGCAGGTTAGTCACGCTGACCATATCCATTTGTCTGCCTTCAACTACATAGCGGCAGTTAGCCTTTTCACCTGGGACAAACTTCATGAATGAATAATTATTATGATCAACTCCTCGTCTGATCATTAATTCATCATCTTTCAACAGCATCTTAACGGGAATTGCCCCTTCTTCTGCATAAGATATGCGAATGATGCCATCTTTTTCAGTCATATTTCCCGGTGCAGTTCTATTAAAAGTCTCAGTATCGTTATCTTGAGTAATCTTGCTAGTTAAATTAATTGTAATAGCGGTCACGCTCTCATCCCTTCCGTTAAGCACTGCATACACATATTTGTTATAATTTAGATAGGTCTACTCTATTTTATTATATTTTTTCAAAAATTAAATTAACAAGCTTGGTGAATGTTTATGGCGAGATTTCAAAGTGAAAAATTAAAACAAGAAGTTGTGCTCCGTGACCCAGTTCATGGTTATATCCATATTGAAGACAAAGTAGTTTTTGATGTCGTTAAATCAAAAGAATTCCAGCGCATGCGCAGAATTAAACAATTAGGACCAGTCAGCTATGTCTTTCCTGGCGCAACGCATACTAGATTTGAACATAATTTAGGCGTTTATGAATTAACGCGCCGTATTTGTGATATCTTTGCGAAAAAATACCCTTCTATAATGCCAGGAGACGGCCTGTGGGACGATGATAATCGACTTTTAGTAGAATGTGCCGGATTGCTTCATGACATCGGCCACGGCCCTTATTCGCACACCTTTGAGCACCTTTTTGATACCAACCACGAAAAGATTGGTCAAAAGATTATCAAGGATCCAAATACTGAAATCAACAAAGCATTAAGACAAGTTGCACCTAACTTTCCTGAACAAGTGGCCAGCGTAATTGCTAAGACTTATCCTAACCCACAAGTGGTTAAGATGATCTCAAGTCAAGCTGATGCCGACAGAATGGATTACTTGCAAAGAGACGCCTACTTCACCGGCGTTAATTATGGTCGCTTCGACTTATCACGAATTTTGCGTGTGATTCGTCCTTATAAAGATGGCATTTGCTTTACTAATAATGGGATGCATGCGGTAGAAGATTACATTGTGTCTCGCTACCAAATGTATCAACAGGTTTACTTCCACCGCGTTGGTCGTTCAATGGAAGTCATCTTGCACCACTTGCTTGAACGCGCACAAGATATTTATAAAAAAGGCAACTTGGAAGTTACACCAAGTTTAGCCAAGTTTTTAGCAGGCGATTGGACACTTGAAGACTACTTAAGACTAGACGACGGCGTCATGGAAACTAACTTCTTGATGTAGACTAACGCTCAAGATCCCATTTTATCTGATTTAGCTAAGCGCTATTTATACAGAAAGCCATTAGCTAGTGTCAGAATCGACGAAGAAACTAAGAACTTACTTCCAAAACTAAAGAATTTGATCAAACAAGCCGGTTTTAATCCAGATTACTACACCGATACTAATTCTGCCTTTGATGAACCCTATGATGCTTATAAGCCAACTGGCAAAAATGCCAATAGTCAAATTGAGATTATGCAAGATGATGGCAGCTTAATTGAATTGTCACAGCTTAGTCCGCTAGTCCGCGCATTAAACGGTACTTTCCAAGGGGATGAACGTTTCTTCTTCCCTAAGACAATGCTATCTCAAAATGAAGAACAACCTCAGATCTTCGATCCACTTTATGAACAATTTCAAAAATATATAAAAAATGGATCATTAAGATACTTAAGAAGACCAAAAAGAAAGTAGAATATAGATATATAGTAGAAAGTGAGGTTACTAATTATGAACACAGAAGTAAGAACTCAAATTAACCCTGAAGATGAACCTACACCCAAGAATGGTTACACTCAAGTAAAAGAATTGATGGACACCGTTCACGGCTACTGCATGGATTACACAAAAACATCTTTTAACTTTATTCATGAAAACCAAGATTTGATCAAAGATGTCGTAAAAATCGGTTGTAAAACCGCTATGGTAGCCTGCGTTGCAGCAGCCGGTGTAAGCATTGCTAAAATTATGGCTGATAGTCAAAAATAATCGATCTGAAAAAAGCTAGCCTAAGCTAGCTTTTTTATTATTTACCTAATTCAAGCAGAAGTGCATATAACGCACCATATAAGTTAGAATCATTGCCATGCTTTGCGGCTACAATTTCAGGTGGATTCATCTGCTTATGAATCATTGGATTCTTGTCTAATATTTTACTTAATTGATTGTTGATTTCTTCAATTAGAATTTTTTGACTGCTAATTCCGCCACCAATTACGACTTTAGACGCATTAATCACAGTTTGAATATTCAAGATCATGATCGCAACGTTGCGACAATACCGTTTAAAAATCGCCATCGCACGCAAATCACCATTGTTAATTGCTTCAAATGCGCTTAATCCATCATCCAAGTCTTTATTGCCAAGAGCAAGATTTACTTTCTTGATCATGTTAACAGCAGAACAAGTAAAGCCACTATATGCAGCCATGTTCTTTACGCCAATACCAGAATTAGTGATCATCCAACTTAATTCACCGGCCTGAAAACTCCAGCCATGCAAGATGCGGTTGTTTACAATCACGCCGCCGCCAACACCAGTACCTAGCGTAATGGCAATTCCAGTGTCTACTCCGCGCAATTCACCTCGCCATTGCTCAGACAAGGCCGCTGCCTTACCATCATTTTCTACACTGATTGGCACATTATACTTGTCACCTAAAGCTTTTTGAAGATTCAATCCATCAAGAAATTCCAGCGCACCGCCAAAATAAATGACTTTGTTTTCAGTATCAATCTTTCCTGGTGCACAGACTGCAATACCTGAAAAATCATCTTGATACTTATCAGCAACTTCATAAACAGAGGCCATAAAGGAATCAAGATCCTCTGTATTTGTTTTTACGCGGTCTTTTTCAAGAATATGTCCCTTCTCATCGATTAAGGCATATTTTAAATTCGTTCCGCCGATATCAAAAGTTAAATATTTTTCCATTATTTTCACCTATATAAATAAAAACGAGCTTTTACCTTAATGATAACCGGAAAAGCTCGTTTTTTGTTAACAAATTATTCTTTAGCTTGTTCTTCTTTGTACAACATCTTGTCGTAACTACGTGCAAATGGCCAGTAAACAAAGATAGAAATTACTAAAATAATTGCTTGCCAAAGTGCGATCTTCCATCCACCAATTAAGAATCCTGAAATAATAGGTGGAGTAGTCCATGGTACTTGGACACCATTAAGGTATGGCAAGATACCTGCTTTAATCAATAAGTAAGTTGAACCTGCGGAAAGTGGTGGCATGAGGAAAAATGGAATGGCAAGCATTGGATTCATCACAATAGGAACACCGAACAAAACAGGTTCGTTAATGTTGAAGATACCTGGTACTAAAGTTAATTTACCAATACTCTTAAGTTGTTGTGATCTAGCAAAGAATACCATGAAAATAACTAATCCAATGGTCATTCCCGCACCAGTAACAGTTGAGAATTGGTCAAACAAACCTTGAATAACGATGTGACCACCGTGTTCTGCATCTACATAACCAAACTTCTTAAATATAGCTGCGTTTTCTAATGCATTAGCTTGCAAAACTGGACTAACAATACCACCAACAAGAGTTGATCCATGAACACCAAAGAACCAGAAGAATGGTACTAAAACTGTCATGATCAAAATACCACCAAATGAGTCTGAAATACCTTGAAGTGGAGTTTGAATAGTAGCATAAATCCATTGAGTTAATGTAGTGCCAGCAACCTTTTCAAAGAAAATGTAGACACATAACCACATGGTTGAAAGTGCAGCCGCAGGAATTAAGGCAACAAATGAACCGGCAACTGCTGGTGGAACTTGGTCAGGCAATTTGATAGTAATCTTATTCTTAATAAACCATGAATAAAGCCAACCAGTGATCAAACCTACGATAATTGCTGCAATCATCCCTTGGCCACCAAGCCAAACACGATCGATGTAGCCACTTAATAAGTCAGGTGCTTGTCCAGAAGAAATAACGGTTTTTGAACCTTTCATTACAGCACTAGTTGGATTCATAATAATCAAGAAACTAACAAATGCTGTTAATCCTGCTGGAAGCGGATCTACCTTTTCACTCTTAGCCCATTGATATGCAATACCAATTACGGCAAAGACTGAAACAATACCAAATGATGCATTATAGGCTTGATTCCAGAATCTAGTTAAGCCCATTGCGTCCATCCAGTTAGCTACAGCTGGAACTGGAAATGAAGCAAGAAGTAAAAATACTGAACCGACCATGATGAAAGGCAGTGATATAACCATACCATCTTTCAAAGCGGTGATTGCTCTTGTATTAACGAATTTCATTATCGGCGGCAATACGCGCGTGTTAATAAAATCTTTCATAAACTATCTCTCCCAAATTTATTTGTTCTTAAATCTTAACAATCAATATTTTATGTAAACGATTTCAATTTAACAATAGTTTGGTACGTTTTAGGTACCATGCACTGAATTAGCATTTTATTCCGCTTGCGGAACACTGTGTTCGATTATGCTAAAATAAAAGTAATTTTATGTGGGAGTTGAATATCATGGCCTTTTTTGGATTTAAAGACTTATCATCACTATCAAATGTCGACATGACCATTTATCGTTATATCGAACAAAATAGCGACAAAGTAATTTATATGCGTGTAAGGGATATTGCTCAAGGAGCGCATGTCTCTAATTCTTCAGTAATGCGTTTTATTCATAAAGTAGGATTTAATAGTTTCCCTGAATTTAAGGCTTATATAAAAAATAATCATAAGGATTTACACCAAGTTGAAGTTGAATTTATTAATAAAGATAATTTTCCAAGCGACACAACAAGTAAATTAAATATTATCGCTGATAAAATCTACCAGGCAGACAATATTATTACTCTAGGCATGGGTGACTCTGGTTTCTTAGCTGGATATGCGGCAAGAAAATTGGCAGCATTAGGACTTAATGCTGGTCCTGTAACTGATCCATTTTATCCGCTTGTTGCTAAACTAGAAAATACCGCTAACAATGTTGTCATTTGCTTCTCTGTTTCAGGCAAAACTACAGAAATGGTAGAAATGATCAATAGATTTATCAACAATGAAGATACGCTAATCATTAGTATTACCGGTGATGAAACAAGCCCTATAGCCAAAATGAGCAGATATACCCTTACCTATCATGAGACTTTTGTAAAACACAATGGCTTTGATTTATCATCTCAAGTCCCAGTAATGTATCTAATTGAAGGACTGGTCAAAATCTTAATTCAAAAAGAATAAAACACCCTGTTCCATCCTTGGAAAAATTAACTTAATTGCAGAACCATACCAAAAAGCTCCATTTTTATATCATATTTGCAACCGATTACATATAATGCAGATATACGATATGAAAAAGGAGATTTTTTATTATGACTAAATCTGTTTTCCCTAACAACTTTTTATGGGGCGGAGCAGTAGCTGCTCACCAACTTGAAGGTGGCTATGATCAAGGTGGTAAAGGCTTATCAATTGCTGACTTTATGACATTAGGTAGCCATGAACATCCCCGCGAATTAACTGCTACTATCGAAGAAGGTAAATATTACCCTAACCACAAAGCCATTGACTTCTATCATCACTACAAAGAAGACATTAAACTTATGGCTGAAATGGGCTTTAAAGCTTTTCGTACATCAATTGCATGGACAAGAATCTTCCCTAACGGAGATGAAACTCAACCTAGTGAAGATGGTCTGGCCTTCTATGATCGAGTATTTGATGAATGCTTAAAATACAATATTCAACCTGTAGTTACCCTTTCTCACTTCGAAATGCCATATCACTTAGTTACTGAATACGGCGGCTGGAGCAATAGAAAGTTAATTGACTTCTTTACTCGCTTTGCACATGTATGCTTTGAACGCTACCACAACAAAGTTAAATATTGGATGACGTTCAATGAAATTAACAATCAAACCAATTATGAAAGTGATATTTCTGTTTACGAAAATTCAGGAATCAAATTTAACAAAGGCGATAACAAAGAAAAATTAATGTATCAAGCTGCCCACTATGAAATGGTAGCTAGTGCAGAAGCTGTCCAAATTGGTCATGCAATCGATCCTTCACTTCAAATCGGCTGTATGCTTGCCTTTTGTCCAATTTATCCATTATCTTCTAAACCTGAAGACATTTTATTTGCTCAAAGAGCAATGGACTCTCGTTTATACTTTGGCGATGTTCAAGTTAACGGCAAATATCCTAGCTGGCTTAAGCAATACTTCAAAAACAACAATTACAACTTAGATATCACTGACAAAGACCTTCAAATCCTAAAGCAAGGTACAGTTGATTACATTGGCTTTTCATACTACATGTCATTCACTACTAAATACACTGATCACATGGATTACCGCGAATATCAAGACTTGGTAGACAATCCATTTATCAAGACTAACGATTGGGGCTGGCCTATTGATCCAGTTGGCTTACGCTATGCATTAAATTGGATGGATACTCGCTGGCATAAACCTTTATTTATCGTAGAAAATGGTTTGGGTGCTTATGACAAACTAACAGATGATAATGAAGTACATGACCAATACAGAATTAATTATCTGCGTGATCATATTGCAGAAATTAAAAAAGCTATTAACGAAGATGGTATCGATGTGATGGGCTATTTGCCATGGGGATGCATCGATTTAGTTAGTGCATCTACTGGTGAAATGAAGAAGAGATATGGTTTTATCTATGTTGATGAAGACGATTATGGCAACGGTTCGATGAAACGCTACAAGAAAGATTCATTCTACTGGTACCAAAACGTCATTAAAACAAACGGCGAAGAATTATAACCATGAAAAAAACGACTAGCCAAATTGACTAGTCGTTTTATTTGTTTACAAATTTTATTCGTGCTTGTCAGCTTCGTATCTGGTATTGAACAATGGGCTAAGTGCCTTGTGTTCTTGGATGCACTTAATAGCATCACCCATAAGTGGACCAACAGATACCAAAAGCATCTTGTCCAACTTCTTTTCAGCTGGTTGATTGATTGAGTCAGTAAGAACTAAGTTCTTAATTGGTGAGTCATTCAATCTCTTAATTGCTGGACCTGATAAAACAGCGTGGGTTGCACTAGCGTAAACTTCAGTAGCACCTGCATCGATCAATGCTTGAGCTGCTAAAGTAATAGTACCAGCAGTATCAATCATGTCATCGATAATGATTGCACGCTTGCCCTTAACATCACCGATAATGTTCATAACTTCGGCAACGTTGGCTCTAGGACGACGCTTATCAACAATAGCGATAGGACAACCTAAGAATTCAGCAAGCTTTCTAGCACGGTTAACACCACCGTGGTCAGGTGAAACAACAACTGCGCCTTCTTCCAAGTGGTTACGTAAGAAGTAATCAGCAAGAAGTGGAGCACCCATCAAGTTATCAACTGGAATATCGAAGAAACCTTGAATTTGTGGTGCGTGCAAGTCAAGTGAAAGAATACGGTTTGCACCTGCAGTTTGAAGCATGTCAGCTACAAGCTTAGCAGTAATTGGTTCACGCGCACGAGTCTTACGGTCTTGACGAGCATAACCATAGTAAGGCATTACAATGTTAATTGTACGAGCACTAGCACGACGTACAGCATCGATCATAATCAAAAGTTCCATCAAGTTGTCGTTAACTGGATCACTTGTTGATTGAACAAGGTATACATCTTTACCACGTACAGTTTCATCAATATTAATTTGAATTTCACCATCACTGAAACGTTCAACGCTTGACTTAGAAAGTGGAACACCAACACGGTCCGCAATCTTTTGTGCCAATGGCACGTTTGAGTTGAGGGCAAAAATCATCATATCGTCTTTATAGGACATAATTTCCTCCGTAAAAATATTTAACCAGCTCTATTTTAGCAAAAGTTGTTCCAAAAAGAACTACGTACTCTTTAATTATAACAAGATTTTTTACTTCTATGAGCAAAAAACGAGTAAAAGGACTAACTATTGAGCACTAAAAAAGTTAGAATATATGTGTACTTTCGAGTACAACGAAAATATCCTAAAAAATAAGACGTAACATCTTAATGAAGTGGGACCTAAAAAGTAGACATTTTAAAACATAGGATTAATAGAGGCTTGATTCCGATATTCTTTCGGAGTTAAGCCTTTTAATCTGCTCTTTATCCTTTCTTCGTTATAGTATTTGATATATTCCTCTATAGCTTGAGC